>CAMYLH010000133.1 GCA_947259065.1 uncultured Desulfobacterales bacterium | reverse complement strand
ATGCCCGGGCGCGCCCGGATCCACTACAACCTCGGATTATTGCGACAGCATCTCAAACAGGATTCAGATGCGGAGGCGTCCTTGCTCAAAGCACAGGAGTTGGCACCGGACAATTTAGACTATCTTTATGCGCTCGCTGATTTTTATTTAAAAAGAAGAAAATTGAACAAAGCTCGAAGCATTGCAGAAGAAATAGTAGCCAGACATCCCAACCAGCGAATCGGGCACGATATGTTGAACCTTATCGAGAAAAATTTGGGAGCTGATTCAAACTAAATTGCTGCATGACCTCGGATACAACACCGGCGAGTTCGGCAAGAACCACCTGGGCGACAACACGGCAGCGCTGCCGACGGCGCACGGCTTTCAGGAATTCTGGGGCTACCTGTATCACCTGGACGCCATGCAGGGGGTGAGCTTCCCCGACATCAACAGCAGCCCGACGGTGCAGGCCGTCGTTCCGCCGTGCAAGAACACTCCGATTCCCGGCCTCGAACCGGTCCCCGGTGCGGTGGACCCGAGGGACGCGCTCTGTATGGATTTTGGGATTTTGGGGACGCCCATAAAAATATAACTTTCATATTCGAGTGAGCTGTGATATGGGGGGTGTATGCCACGCAAAGCTCGCATCGATGCGCCCGGAGCCTTGCATCACATAATTGTTCGTGGAATTGAGCGGCGGCGGATATTCTCAGATGATCAGGACCGGGATAATTTCGTTGAACGGCTTGGTGATATCGTCACCGAGACGCAAACCTGTTGTTTCGCTTGGGCGCTCATCCCCAATCATGCTCATATTTTATTGCGAACCGGCCAAACTCCTCTTGCCACAGTTATGAGACGACTATTAACCGGCTATGCGGTTTCGTATAATCGCCGACACCGGCGGCATGGACATTTGTTTCAAAATCGATACAAATCCATTTTATGTCAGGAAGATACTTATTTGCAGGAGTTGGTTCGCTATATTCATTTAAATCCGCACCGCGCTAAAATTGTAAAAACTCTAACAGATTCTGACAAGTATCCCTATAGTGGTCATAGTGCGCTGATGGGAAAAATCAAAAGAGATTTTCAGAACACAGACTATGTATTGCGGTTGTTTGGAAAAAAAGTTTCAGCTGCCCGCAAAGCCTACCGGGGCTATGTCGAAAAGGGCATTGCTCAAGGCCGGCGGCCGGAATTGGTTGGAGGCGGTCTGATTCGCAGTGCCGGTGGTTGGTCGGTGATCAAAACGATGCGCCGAGTGCAGGATCATATGAAAAGTGATGAACGAATATTAGGTGACGGTGATTTTACTCAATCTGTATTAGATGAAGCCAAGGAACGGTTAGAAGAGCGCTGCCGGCTTCAAGCGCAGGGGTATGACTTGGAAAAAGTAACGATTCGAGTATCATCTGAGTTGGGAATAGACCCTGAGCAGGTTTGGACGGTCGGCAAACACCCGATCACAGTCAAAGCGCGTAGTTTAATGTGCTATTGGGCAGTGAGAAGGTTGGGCTTTAGTGCTACCGAACTATCGAAAAAGCTTGGCGTTTCGCAGCCGTCGGTGAGCATTTCAGTTAAACGTGGTGAGAAACTCGCCAAAGCCATGCAATTAGAGCTTATCAAAGACTAGAAAATTATAATTTTATGGGCGTCCCCAAACCCCACAAACCCCCTCTGCTCTCAGCTGCTTTAATCAAGAAGGAAGGCGATCTTGGATACGATGAGATTGAAGCCGTCGTGAAAATATAAATTCCGACCTCGTTGAATAAGTTACTGGTTGAATGGTTGATTATGTAAATAATAGTCATATTTTTAAAATGTGACGATTGTTAAAATAGGAAGTGTCTAATTATTTTGCCAATATGGGATAAATCCATATTTATAACCACTCAACCAATCAACCGCCGCACGAGAAATTTTAGGGACCAGTTAAAATGATCGACAGCGAACCCACCAGCACTGAATATGAGCGGGCGATCGAAATAGCCGATGGCATCTACTGGATCGGCTTTAATGATCCTCAATCCGGTTTGCATTGCAACCCTTATCTTGTCATCGATAACGATGAGGCCGTGGTGATTGACGGCGGCAGCCGTCCGGATTTTGCGACCGTGATGATGAAGATATTGCAAACCGGTATTGCGCCGCATCAAATTCAAGCGCTGATTTATCAGCACTACGATCCGGATCTTTGCGGCAGCATTCCGAATTTTGAAGATATAATCCGGCGAAAAGATTTGCAAATTTTATCAGACTCGGAAAATCTGATGTTTATTCGGCACTATTCCGTATCTTCAGGCCTGGTTCCGCTAAGCAAATTAAAATTTCAATACGAGTTCTCTTCAGGTCGAAGGCTTCAGTTTATCAAGACGCCCTATTCACATTCAGCGGGCAGTTTTGTCACTTTCGACGCTAAAACAAACGTCCTTTTTACCAGTGATCTTTTCGGCAGCTATGGTGTCGATTGGGAATTGTACTTACATCTTGCGCCCGAATGCATGGAATGCAAAAACCTTTCGCAGTGTGATCGGAAACTGCCTGATTGCCCTGTCGATGGCATATTGCATTTCCACAGAAAAATTATGACGTCAACAAAGGCCTTAAGATATGCCCTGGAGCAAATGGCGAAAATTCCCTTTGAAATAATAGCGCCGCAACATGGAAGCATTATCAAAGATGCAGCAACCATTCGATATGTATTTGAGTTTCTTTCGTCATTAAAGGGCGTTGGCATAGATGAAATTATTGAAGCGGACTATGAATTTGATTACGGTAATTTTAAAAAACGGCCCGGCACCCAATGAGAACCGAGGACTATTTTGATAAATATCTCAAATTAATGAGTGGCAAAGATCCACGGTTTTCTTCTCTGATCAATCAACTTGTAGAGTATAGAGCCCTAAATAAGGACCAAGAGATTAACAATCGGCTCCTACAAGATTTGGTCTTCAAGTATGCCGAATTGGAAAAACGGCTAAAAAAGCTTAATCAAGAATTAATCCGCAAACAAGATCGCATCGAACAAGACCTCATCGCTGCGGGTGAAATTCAGAAGAGCCTTCTGCCGAAAAATATAAATTGTAAGGATATTTTAGACGTTGCGTGGAAATTTAGGCCCTGTGAAAAAATTGGAGGTGATTTATTTAATATCATTCAACTGAACGATGAACACTGGGCGTTTTACATTATTGATGTTGCCGGCCACGGTGTTTCGGCGGCGATGGTGGCGGTTACCGTGTTTCAGTATTTACGGCCCCAAGGCGGCAATCTTGTGATGAGGCCGAGCGAATCTCTTAAAACTCAAAAAATACAAAGGCCGGCACGCGTACTGGAATTTCTCGACCGAGAGTATACGTTTGAACGATTTGATAACTTCTTTACCATGAACTATGTCGTTTTGAATACCAAAACCGGCAGATTGGCAGCCAGCAGTGCCGGACATCCACCGCCCATTATCTTGCGCAAAGATGGCACCCTGGAACTATTGAAAAAAGGCGGGCGTCCGATTGGGACCATAGACATAAGGCTATCGGATGATGAACCGATAGTCTTTGAGGAAGAACATGCGCAAATCTATCCTGATGATAAATTACTGTTTTACACCGACGGCGTGTACGAATATCAGAACGAACAGGGCGATTTTTACGGAAATGAACGGTTTTATAAGAAGTTAAAAGAACTCAAAGACCTGCCGGTTTCCAATCTGATCGATACGTTGTTTAAAACGCTATTGGACTTCGGTAATAACATCGAACCCCAAGATGATATTTCCTTGCTCGGAGTAGAATTAAAATGAACCTGCTTGCCGATAAACACACGGCGGCAATACCATGGATGAAAATGTCGGCTTGCTCCCGGCCCCTCAATTAATTAAATTTGATTCCCTGGGCCAGCGGCAGCTCCTTAGACCAGTTGATGACACAGGTCTGTCGCCGCATATAGCCCTTCCACGCTTCGGACCCGGCTTCGCGTCCGCCGCCTGTATCCTTTTCGCCGCCGAAGGCACTTCCAATTTCCGCTCCGGAAGTGCCAATATTGATATTGGCGATACCGCAGTCGCTGCCCTGATGGCTGAGAAATACTTCCGATTCATGCAAATAAAGGCGCTCCCAATGGGAAAAGATATTGCAACTTTTAGAAAGTTATTGTTATTAATGAAATAAGTGGCTTGCCCAGCAAATTGATTCGGCCTGCCACCTGAAACCGGAACGTCGCTCCCTCTGGAGGTCTGTCATGAATGATGGCAAAAGCTCACCGAATTCGGATTGTCGAGCTTTAAAACATCTAAAAAGCTTATCCAATTCAAAAAATTTCCAACGGCGGTATTCGGACTTTTTTCAATTTGCCCCGGTGGGTTACTTCACCTTTGATCGGTCCGGCGTCATTCTAAATGTAACTCCCACCGGTGCCTTGCTGCTGGGAACAGATCGGGACAGCTTGTTAAGTCAACCCTTTTCTACTTTTATCTCCCCGGATTCTCAAGATGTTTTCGAGTTGCACCGGCTGGGACTTTTTGACACCCGAACAAAGCAAATATGTGATCTGAAACTATTGGATCATCACAAAAACCCAATCTGGGTCCAGCTGGAAAGCCTCGCCTGCCAAGGCGACCAGAGCCATCCAGAACAATTTCTTACGGTAATAAAAGAAATTACAAATCGTAAAAAGGCCGAAGAAGCGCTGCACAAAACCCATGACGAGCTCGAGCAACGGGTGGCGCAGCGTACCGCCGAGCTGGAACATACCAACCAAAAATTACGCCGCCAAATATTCGAGTGTGAGTATGCCGAGGCAGCCCTGAAGGAATCAGAACAAAAATACGGCACCCTGGTCGAAGACGCGTTGATTGGCGTTTACATTATAAAGGATGGCATCATAGAATTTGCCAACGAAAAGTTTGCCGACATTTACGGTTATTCCAAAGACGAACTGATCGGCATGCAATCCCTGGATCTGGTTCATCCTGAGGACCGTGCGCTGATAAAGAATATGAGGGCAAAACGGTTAAAAGGCAAAAAGGTTCCGTCCGAATATGAAATTCGGGGCCTAAAAAAAAACGGGGACACGATCTGGGTGATGCGCAGTCTCTCGTTGATTAATTTTAAGGACAGCCCTGCCATTTGCGGAATTGTTTCGGATATGACCAAACGCCGCAATGCCGAGCTGGCATTACGGGAGTCGGGCAAGGAATTGCGGATTCTTTCCAACCAGCTGCTTTCGGCGGAAGAAAAAGAAAGAAAACGAATTGCCCGCGAATTGCATGACGGCATCGGACAGGCCTTAAGTGCCATTAAATTCAGTGTGGAAAATTATCTAAGGCAGCTGCGCAATGAGGCCGATCATTCGGAATTAAATTCCCTGGCAGCCGTCATTCCACTGACTCAAAAAACCATCGAGGAAGTGCGCAGGATCGTAAAAGATCTACGTCCTTCCATCCTTGATGATCTGGGAATTCTGGCTACCATCACTTGGTTTTGTCGTGAATTTCAAAACGTATATGCGGGCATCCGGATTAAACCAGAGATCGACATTCAGGAAGATGACATTCCATCCCCTCTGAAAACGGTGATTTACCGAATATTACAGGAAGCCCTGAATAATGTTGCCAAGCACAGCCAGGCCAATCTGGTTCAGTTAACCTTGGAAAAATCCGACAGCGGAATTGAGCTGAAGATTCAGGATAACGGGAAGGGATTTGATTTAGCGCGAATCAAATCTCAAAAGCCCTCCCAACGGGGATTCGGACTGGCGAGCATGCGCGAGCGAGCTGAACTTCACGGGGCCACCTTCGATATAAAATCTACTGCGGATTCAGGTACCGTTGTCCGGATCGTGTGGCAGATATAAACGATTTGGGATCTGGGATCTGGGATCTTTGCTATTTGGGATTTCGGATTGTTTAAAATAATGATTGAATATTTTCGATTGAGGATTGACATAAAAGCATATTTATGTAACTTATGCAACTATGAGAACAACAGTAGATATACCGGACCATCTCCTAAGGCGTGCTAAGGCGGCAGCTGCTTTGGATGGGAAGAGTCTTAAGGCGTTTTTAAAGGAAGCCGTAGTGCACGAGCTGGAGCGTTGCGTTGAAAAGAAAATCGCCCGAAAGAAGGTTTCTCTTCCGCTAGTCCCGTCAAGT
>CAMYLH010000132.1 GCA_947259065.1 uncultured Desulfobacterales bacterium | reverse complement strand
GGGTGAGGGGTTTGTCTGCCAGATGCGGCAGTTTCAACACGAGCGATTCTCTGCCATTCCCATGTCGTATATTTCTGCTGAGGAAATGATGGCCATGACAGTCGAGCACATACGGCAACGCATTGTTTTCGGCAAACCGTTGATTGCCAGGCAAGTATTAAGGCACCGGCTCGCAGACTGGCAGACTGAAACCGAATGTTTGCGTCAGCTCACCTACCATATTGTGAGAATGAAAGAAGCCGGACTGGATATTACCCGGGAGGTTTCTATGGCGAAATTATATGCCTCTCAGCTCTTAATGAAAGTGGCCGACGGTTGTTTGCAGATGTATGGGGGCCTGGGCTTCATGAATGAAATGCTGATTTCGCGATGCTATCGGGATGCCCGCCTGATAGCCATCGGCGGCGGGGCGGATGAAATAATGCGGGAAATTATTGCAAAAATGGAATTGGGATGAAAGGAACAATAATGCACCCCGCTGTAAAGACCCCTGAATCGAGTTTTAAGCAGAAACCTCCGCCCCCCGGTCGTATTAAAATCACCCGGGCGCTGAAATCGCTGCTTGAGCAAAAAGAGTTCAGCGCAATCACGACCGCGGAAATCGCAAGAATCGCCGGCGTTACCGACGCCCTAATTTACAAATATTTTAAGGACAAGCGCGATTTACTCCACCAGGTGTTAAGTGAATATCTCGAACAATATCGCACCCAGATTACCTTAGACCTCAAGGGGATTAAGGGGGCACTCAACCAGCTTCGCAAGCTCATCTGGTCCCATATCAATGTGTATGCCACCAACCGGGTTTTTGCCAGAATACTTCTTATCGAAGTCAGGAATTATCCGGATTACTACAAAAGTGAAACCTATGGTCGGGTAAAAGAATATAGCGACATTGTATTACAAATAATTAACGAGGGCATCCACAACCGGGAAATTCGCGACGACCTGCCGCCCAGATTACTCAGGCACAGTATCCTCGGCAGCATTGAGCAAGTCTGCCTTTCGGGGATCATCTTCGACAAGCGTATCGACCCCGATGTTCTTACCGAACAGCTTTGTGCATTTATTTTCAAGGGAATTGAACGCAGGGATATTAGGTGATTAGTTGATTGGTTGATTAAGTTAAAAGGAATAGAAAAAGTATCGTTGATAGGTTTACTGAGTGATTTGCTGATTAAGGTTAAAGGATGATATCTATTTAATCAACTCAATCACCTGAATCAACCAATAAACATAAGCCGGAGGTTTTGCAGTATGGGAAAATGGATGAACGGCTACCTCGAAAAGCTGGCCGCCAATCGCCGGCAAAACACGGATGCCGGAGGCGCCCAACGCATCGAGCTGCAGCATCAGTTGGGCAAACTCACTGCCAGGGAAAGAATCGAGTATCTGGCTGATCAGGGAACTTTTGAGGAGATGGGATCACTGGTCAGGGAATTTCGCTTCGGCCTGCAGGGGGAGGCAAAGCCGAGCCCATCGGATGGCGTCATCATGGGCTCGGCCCAGGTGCATGGTAGACCTGTCATGGTGTATTCCCTGGACTTCACGGTAATGTCCGGTTCCATCGGCGATCAGGGGATCTGGAAGATTGCGGAGCTGATCGAAATGGCCGGCAAGCAACAGATGCCTGTCATCGGCATGTTTGACTCTGCCGGCTCGAGAATCGGCTTTAAAAACGGTTTTGTGGGGCTAAGCGGTATGGGGCGGCTATTGAGAAACTATTGTCTTTATTCAGGCGTCATTCCCCAAATAGCGCTGGTTTTAGGACCTTGCACCGGGCCCATGGCACAAGTGCCGGTTCTGGCCGACTTTCTGGTCATCAATGAGAAAACTGGATTTTTATGGTGGGGCGGTGATATCGCTTCGGATGATGTCGGATCCGCAGAATTCCATATGGAGCAAAGCGGCCAGTGCGACCTGATGGCCGACAGCGACGAGCAGGCCATCGATATGGTCAAACAACTGCTGTTGTTCATGCCCCGGAATTGTTGGGAAAAGCCGGCCGCCGCCGAATCCACGGATGACCCCGCAAGAAAAGAAGAAGCCCTGCTCGATATCATGCCCAATGACCCCAAGTTCACCTACGATATTCACGAAATCATCGATCTAATCGTAGATAACGGTGAATTTTTTGAGTTAAAGGAGGACTTCGCACCCAATTTGGTTACCGGTTTTGCCCGCTTCGACGGGATGGTTACGGGCATCGCCGCCAGCAATCCTGATGAGCTCAGTGGCATTATGGAGCCGGACGCCTCGGATAAGTACGACCGCTTTATCATGTTTTTGGATGCATTTAATATTCCGCTGCTGACCCTATCAGATACACCGGCCTACCCGCCAGGTGATAAATGGGAGCGCCGCGGCGTCATTCGGCACGGCGCCAAGAACCTCCATGGCTACTCGCACCTAACGAATCCAAAGGTAACCATAGTGCTGAGGCGCTCCTACGGCGGCTCGAACATTGTCATGGGCTGCAGCAAGATGGGCCCTGATTTCATCTATGGCTGGCCGACTGCGGAATTCGCTCCTACCGGACCGGAATCCATCGTCCAGGCTGTTTTCCACAAGGAGCTGGAAAAGGCCAGGCAAGATGACAATTATGATGAGGTCTATAATTTTTTTCTGGACATCCTGAAGGAACACTTCAGTGTTATGACGATGGGGAAAATATTCACCAGTTACTACACGGTCCATGAAGTTATCGATCCACGGGAAACCCGCTCCAGGATCATCAAGGCGCTACGGGCCTGCATCGACAAATCTGAAAAAATGCCGGAAAAGAGACGATTCATAAAACCGGCGTAATCGGGAAAGCTTGGGGTAAATGCGAGATCGTGTAACAAAAATTTCAAATGACAAATAACAAATAACAAACAAGCACCAATGACCGAAATTAGGAGACAGCAAAGATAGTCCGAGTTTACTAAAAATTTATAAAAAGCAATCCAGATCAAATTAAGGAATCCAATATGGGTAAACGAATGAATGAAGCCATTCAACGATATCAGGATATCCAGCAGAAAAATCGCTTGGGCGGCGGCCTTAAACATATCGAACGGCAACACGGACGGGGGAAGTTAACCGCCCGGGAGAGGATCGAAATCCTGATCGACCCGGGCAGTTTCAATGAACTGGGTTCCTTTGTGGGCACCACCGGCAAACGCATCGATGGCCGCGTACCGGAAGCGCCCTGTGACGGTGCCGTCGTTGGCACGGCCCGGGTAAATGGACGTCTGATCATGATCCACGCCAGCGATTTTACCGTTTTGGGAGGATCCATCGGCGCCCAGCATCTCATCAAATTTGCCCGGCCTCTTGAAATGGCGGCCCAATGGGGTATCCCCATGGTCAATCTGCTGGATTCCTCGGGGGGCCGGCTTGGCTACGAAGATGTGGCCATGGCCGGTATCGATTGGTATTTTCGGCGCCAGTCCATGTATTCAGGTGTCATCCCGCAGGTAACCGTACTTATGGGGCCGTGCATCGCAGGCGGGGCCTATCTGCCGACGCTGTGTGACTTTCTGTTGATGAGCCGCGTCTCCGCCAACATGTGGCTTGGCGGTCCGCGCCAGACCATGGCAGCCACATCCGAGAAGTTCGACCGCAGTATCGGTGGAGCCGATTATCACATGCAGCTCACCGGAAGCTGTGACGTTGTTGGAGAAGACGATGAAGAAACCATCGGCAAATGCCGTCAATTACTCTGCTACCTGCCCCAGAACTTCAGAGAAAAACCGCCGCAATGGCAAAAACCAGATGACCCGCTAAGGCCGGTAGAGGACCTGGCCGATCTGGTTCCCGACGAATTTGATAAGACCTACGACATGCACGATGTCATCAATCGGCTGGTGGACAAGGGCGAATACTTTGAAATCAAGGATGAGTATGCTAAAAACCTGATTACCTGCTTTGGCAGGTTTAACGGTGATGTTGTCGGTTTGGTAGCAAACAACCCCGAATATCCGGGCAGCATTCTGGAAATCGACTCCTGCGACAAGTACTACCGCTTCTTGCAGGTCCTTGATGCCTACAACATTCCTCTGGTCAATCTGGTAGATACGCCACCGGTTGTTCCCGGGGAACTGGAGGAAGCGAAGGGGTTGATGCGGCACATGGGTAAAATAGTAAGCGTCTATGCCACAAGCACCATACCAAAAATCAGCATTGTTCTGCGCGAGGCTTACGCCGATGCCGGCAGCATGGTATTGGGCGGCCTTAAAAATATGGGGGCGGATCTGACCTATGCCTGGCCGATTGCAAGGTTCGCCGTGGAGGCTTCAAAGCTGGATTACCGCGACGTGTACGGCAAGGGGATAGAGGAAAATGCTTACGAATCCTATCTCAACCGCTCAAGAGAAAAAGTGGATGTATTTGACACCGCCCACAGTTGGACCGCCCAGGTTGTAGATGAAATCATTCTGCCCGCTGATACGCGCAAAAAAATCATAGAAGCGCTCGAGCTGACCAGAAATAAACATGAAAAATTGCCGCAACGGGCCAAGAATCACGGAACATCTCCGACCTAATTTAGTTCTCCGCAGACGCAAAACTCGCAGGGTCGATTTTTTTTTATTTACCGTTGATCCTCCAAAATGCCGGCCGACAGGAAGGGCGGTAAATGAAAATCAAAAGGAGTTAGAAAAAAATGGCAACCAAAAGAATCGAAGTTAGAGCGCCGATGTCGGGGATATTTTACCGCAAGCCTTCGCCCGACGCAGCCGCTTATGTCGAGATCGGCGATACGGTTAAAAAAAAGCAGGTGCTCGGACTGCTGGAGACGATGAAAGTCTATCAGAAAGTCAAATGCCCGGCAAACGGCAAGGTTGTGGAGATTTTAGCCGAAAATGAAAATCCGCTCAAAGACGATGATTTGATATTTGTGATCGAAGTGAGTTGAGGATATGTCTGCAATGTTTAATAAGATATTGGTCGCCAACCGCGGAGAAATCGCCTTGCGGGTCATTCGGGCCTGCCGGGAATCGGGCATCAACAGTGTGGCCGTCTATTCAGAGGCAGACGAGAAATCCTTGCATCTTAAAATGGCTGATGAACGGATTTGCATTGGCCCTCCCATGAGTGTCAAAAGTTATTTAAACATTGAAAGCATCATAAATGCTGCTAAACAAACCGGTGCCGAGGCTGTCCATCCCGGGTACGGCTATTTAGCCGAGAAAAAAGAATTTGCAGAGGCCTGTGAAGACAACGGCATTGCTTTCATCGGTCCGACACCGCAAAACCTGAAACTGGCCGGAGATAAAATTGCTGCAAAAAAGATAATGGAAAAAGCCGGGATAGCGGTCATTACCAGCAGCCTGGGCGGCGTCACAAGCCTGCAGGAGGCTTTGGTTATTTGCAAAAAGATCGGATACCCCGTCATGGTTAAGGCCTCCGGCGGCGGGGGCGGTCGCGGGATCCGGATCTGCGCCGACGAAGATGTCCTGCGTGAGGATTTTGCTATAGCAAAAACAGAAGCAGGCGCCGCCTTTGGCAACGAAGAACTTTACATTGAAAAATATATCGAGAAGCCGCGGCATATCGAATTTCAAATTCTTGCGGACAGAAACGGCAATACCGTGCACCTGGGAGAAAGGGAATGTACCATTCAGCGGCGTTATCAAAAGCTCATCGAAGAATCCCCCTCTCCCAAACTCACTGCCGACCTCAGGAAAACCATGGGAGAGACAGCCATACGCGCTGCGAAAGCTGTGAAGTATTTCAATGCGGGTACCGTTGAATTTCTGCTGGATGCCGATGACAATTTTTATTTTATGGAAATGAATTCGCGTATCCAGGTCGAGCATCCCGTTACTGAAATAACCACTGGAATCGATCTGGTAAAAGAGCAAATACGGCTTTCAGCCGGCGGAACACTCGACGATTCATTTGACGATCTAAACCAGCGCGGGTGGGCCATTGAATGCCGTATCAACGCTGAAGACCCTGAGCGTAACTTTTTACCTTCACCGGGAACTGTCGAGACCTACGTCCCGCCGGGCGGCTTTGGTGTGCGCCTCGATACTCACCTCTACCAGGGCTACGAACTGCCGATTTACTATGATTCTCTGATCGCTAAACTGATTTCCTTCGATCTCACCCGGCAGGGCGCCATTGCGATCATGAAAAGAGCACTAGCGGAATT
>CAMYLH010000131.1 GCA_947259065.1 uncultured Desulfobacterales bacterium | reverse complement strand
TCAGTGTGCCGAGGTTCATGCAATAATACTCCATGGCCATGAACAACGTATCGCCCGTGTCGCCCAGATCCCAGACAGCAGCGACATTGCGGTGATCGCAAGCCGCCATGACCCGGGCTTCGTGAATGAAACGGGACCGGACCTCTTCCGTTCCGAGGATGGTTTCCAAAATCTCCTGGGGCTGCAGCACCTTCAGAGCCATGATGCGCCCCAAATCCTCCCGCAGCACCTTGTAGACGCTCCCCATGCCGCCGCGCCCTAGTCTTCCCAACACCTTGTATGGTCCAATATGCATGATCTATCCTTACCACAGCCTCGAAGCATTATATTCAGGAAAACCGCGCTCCATAATCTTGTCCACGGTGGTCTGGATATCGTAGGGTATGAAGCGCACCTCGATGCTCCCTTCAACCGGATCCCAGATCACATACTTGGCGCGATTGTCACCGTCACGAGGCTGACCGACACTGCCCACATTGATGATATATTTGGATTTATCCAACACCACCCGATCTTGACGTAACGGATTACGATCGACCCTACGGCCATCCCATGCCACCAGCTCTAAATCGTGGGTGTGCCCCACAAACGTCAGTTTCGGCCCTGGAGTCAGAAACCATCTGGCAATCTCATCGGTATCTTTTTCAAATAAATAGGTTTTGACGGAAGCCGGTGGGAAGCCATGCACAAAAAGGTTGTTGTTCAGGGTGTGGGTATTGGGCAGGCCAGCAATAAAGTCAAGACTGCCGGGGCTTAACAATTCCTCCGCCAGACTTAAGTTCTTCCTCACTTTGGGATTGAACCATTTTCTTTCCAGCTTGAACAAGATGCCGAGTTCATGATTACCCATGGTACAGCAAACATCGATCTGGCGAATCTTTTGAATCACCTCCTCGGGATTGGGTCCGTATCCGATCAAATCTCCGATGCAGACAATTTTCTCGATCCTTTGGCTGCATACATCTTCTAAGACAGCATCCAAGGCTTCCAGGTTACCATGTATATCCGACATAACCGCAATCTTCATACAACGCCTCTTCCAAGGGTATCCCATAACCCGTCCTGGCTGCGGGATCGATTAACTCTTGTCATTATCTCTTGTTATCTTTTGTCGGACCAAGCTATGTGCTTGTGTTTTATTAAGAAACCTGCCAAATAGGGTTGTTTTTCAGTCTTAAGCTGCACTTTTCGGGGCAAAAAACACGGTTGTAAGGACTTTGGGGTTCCTTAAAACCACCTTTTGGCTATCAAAAAGGTGGTTCTAAGACCCGATACAACCCCTCGTTTAGCATCTATTTCATTAATTTTCAATTAGTTAATTTGGTCTGAGCGGGTTGGGTTACCCCAAGGCGTTTGGCTGATTCGGTGGTCGTAAGGCTCAGCTCGTAAACGGCCCAATAACACAGCAGACTCCTTGCTGCCACTTGGATTTTACGCCGCCTTTTGGAATAGATCAGATCCTTTTCAACGCTGAATATTTCCATGATCCGCTTTTCTACCTTTTCATATGAAATAGCATATCCACTGAGAAACCGTTGCAGAACAGTCGGCAGCCCACCAACACACCCCTATTTTATCTTGATAAATGATAAAATAGAGGTGTATTTTAGCCTATCTGGTCCAAGAGAATAAAAGAGGTGACGCTATGAAACGATCCATGGAAAATCAATTAACTCGCTGGTTGCAAAAACCGCGAAGAAAGCCCCTTGTCATTCGCGGCGCCAGACAAGTAGGCAAATCCACCCTAGTACAAAACTTTGCCCGATCACAAGGTTAAGGGAGGTGGGGTTCCTTAAAACCACTTTTCGGCTATCAAAAAGGTGGTTCTAAGACCCTATACAACCCCTCGTTTAGCATCTATTTCATTAATTTTCAATTAGTTAATTTGGTCCGCCAAGTATTCAGAATTTAAGCTACCGGGCCAGGCAAAAGCAAAAAGTCCAAACGGCTAACTAAAAATTGTTGTCCTTGCCGTTATATTTGGTGGATGTGATGCACGACGTATCGCTTAAGGTATTGAATGAGCAATAAATGATGGTGACCTGGATTCGGGCTACCGTAACCTATTGCAATATCGAAGAAAAGATACCTAAAAGCACCCGTTTAGATAACTTTTATTAGCAATGTCAATTACTTGAGGTGGCGACCCAGTACCCCAAGCCGAGTTTCTTTCACGGCAACCGGGCCGGTTTTATGGCAAGAGGAGTCATCTTGTCACCCACCTTCCCTCACGTTTTCAAGTTCCTGCCAGCGAAGGTATGCTGTCTCGATTTCATTTTCGACCCGATTGAGATGCGCTTTCACCTGGGCAATCTCCGCTTTGTCATTTTTGAAAAACAGGGGATCGGACATGGCTTGATACAATTCTTTTTGCCTGGATTCCAGGGTGTCGATCTTTAGGGGTAAATCATTCAGTTCCCTTTTTTGCATATACCCCAACTTTGCCTGTTTTTGAGGCATGGGTTTTTGTCGGATTTTTTTACGGTCACTTTTTTGAGGGGAAGGTGCTTCTTTTGCCTTCGGCCTTTGGATTAGCCAGTCATCGTACCCACCGGCATATTCGATCACCCGACCGTTTCCTTCAAAGACGATGGTGCTGGTGACCACATTGTTCAAAAAGGCCCGGTCATGGCTGACCAGTAGAAGAGTTCCCTGATAATTGAGCAGAAGCTCCTCTAAAAGCTCAAGGGTTTCCGCATCAAGATCGTTGGTGGGTTCGTCCAGCACAAGCACATTGGCAGGTCTGGCAAAAAGTTTTGCCAGCATCAGTCTGTTTCTTTCCCCGCCCGATAGAACATAAACCGGTGTGCGGCATCTATCCGGTGAGAAAAGAAAATCTTGCAGGTGGCTGATCACATGGCGTTTCTGACCGTTAAAAATGATAAAGTCGTTGCCATCGGCGATATTTTCGGAAACGGTCTTTTGCTCATCCAACTGTGCCCGGAGCTGGTCAAAATAGGCCACCTGGAGATGGGTGCCGTGACGGACATTTCCTGCCTGCGGGCTGATCTCTTTTAAAAGGATTCTCAGCAGGGTCGTTTTGCCCACACCGTTGGGACCGATGATGCCCACCTTGTCCCCGCGCATGATGACGGTGGAAAGATCTCGTACGATGGGGCTTTGTCGATAGGAAAAACTGACTGCCTTGGCTTCGATGACCAGCTTACCGGTCCGTTCGGCTTCCTGAGCCTGCAGCCTGACATCTCCGATTTTTCCGCGGCGGGCGCGGTAGGCTGCGCGCATCTTTTGCAGGCTTCGGACGCGTCCCTCGTCTCTGGTTCTGCGCGCCTTGATGCCTTTTCTGATCCAGGCTTCCTCCTGTGACAGTTTTTTGTCGAACACGCTGTTTTGCTTTTCCTCGGCATCCGAGGCAGCCTGTCTTCTTTTTAGAAAGGTGGCATAATTGCAGTCATAAGAAACCAGTCTGCCGCGATCCAGATCCATGATCCTGCCGGCGATATTTTTTAAAAAGGCCCGGTCATGGGTGACAAAGAGCAGTGTTTTTACGTAGCGCAAGATAAACGCTTCCATCCAAATAATGGTGTCGATATCCAGATGGTTGGTGGGCTCATCCAACAGGAGAATGTCGGGGTTGCGGACAAGCGCGCGTGCAAATAGCGCGCGCCGTTTCATGCCCGCTGAAAGGCCGGTGAACATATCTTCAGGATTCAGCCGGGTTCGCGACAGTACGTTCTCGATCTGATTTAAGAGCGCCCACCCGCCGCCGGAATCCAGCAAATGCTGTAGTTCCTCCCGTTTTTTTGCCTGTTCAGTTGTGATATCGGCTTCTGAATATCTGGTGATCCGGTGGTGTTCGGCCAGCGCCTTACCCGTTTCTCCGAGGCCTGCGGCAACCACCTCGAAGATCGTGCCATTGAATCCCGATGGGACATCCTGCTTCAGGGCAGCAACGGTGATGCCTTGCTGACGCCAGACAGTGCCGCTGTCGGGAATAAGCTCAGCACTGAAAAGCTTCAGCATGGTAGATTTTCCTACGCCGTTGCGACCTATCAGGCATACGCGTTCGCCTTTTTCTATCTGAAGCGTTATATTTTCAAGCAGCGGGGCGCCGCCGAATCCCCAGCACATATCCCGCATACCGATTATGGCCATAACATTATCCTTAATTAATATCCCGTGTTTTGAAAAATGCTATATCCGGCCATTCTTTCATACAGAAGTCCAATTGCCATTCACTGGTGGTCAGAAAGGACAGGTGCCCTTGGGCATCTCTGGCCAGGTTGGCCATGTTCTTTTTTTCAAATTCAACCATTTTGTTGCGGTCGCCAACCTCGATCCAGCGTGCCACCGAAAAGCCCACAGGTTCATATGCAGCATCTACACCATATTCTGCTTTGAGCCTTGCAATGGTCACATCAAACTGGAGGACGCCCACAGCCCCCAGAATATAATCATTACCCCTAAGCGGTTTGAAAACCTGAACAGCGCCTTCTTCCGAAAGTTGGATCAATCCTTTCTGAAGGTGTTTGATTTTTAACGGATTTCTCAGGCGAACCCGTCTGAAATATTCAGGAGCAAAATTCGGGATGCCGCTGAATTGCAAAACTTCTTTCTCCGTAAACGTATCTCCTATTTTTATGGTTCCGTGGTTATGGATACCAATAATATCTCCGGGGAACGCTTCCGCCACGTTCTCCCTGTCCTGGGCCATAAAGATGGTCGCATTGGCTAAGGCGACTTCTTTGCCGATCCTGTGGTGAATAACCTTCATTCCCCTGGTAAATTTCCCCGAGCAGATCCTGATAAACGCGATCCTGTCCCGGTGAGCTGGATTCATATTGGCCTGTATTTTAAAAGCAAAGCCCGAAAATGATTTTTCGTATGGCGAAACCTGACGCGATATGGCTGCGCGTGATCCCGGGTGAGGGGCCATTTCCACAAATGCATCCAGCATCTCTTTGACACCGAAGTTGTTGATGGCACTTCCGAAAAAGACGGGGGTTTGGCTTCCTTTCAGAAAATCACTCATCTCGAACGGATTTGCCGCACCCTCTATCAGCTCGATATCGCCTCGCAGTTCGTCCGCCTGGCTTCCCAGAAGTTTATCCAGGGTGGGATCGGACAGGTCCTGAATCACAATTCCTTCCGGCCCGCGCGTATCCCTGCCGGGCCGGAAAAGATGGAGCTGCTTGTGGAAAAGGTTATATACACCTTTAAAGCGTTTGCCCATGCCGATCGGCCAGGAAAGCGGTGTACATTCGATCTGCAGCTTATCTTCAATGTCAGCAAGAATATCCAGCGGCGCCATTCCCTCGCGATCCAATTTGTTGATGAATGTAATTATCGGGGTATTGCGCATCCTGCAGACCTCCATCAGTTTTTCGGTCTGAGGTTCCACCCCCTTGGCATTGTCGATCACCATCAGGGTGCTGTCCACAGCGGTCAATACCCGGTAGGTATCTTCTGAAAAATCCTGGTGGCCGGGAGTATCGAGAAGGTTAATCTCAAAATCCCTGTAGTTGAATTTCATGACAGAGGTTGTAACTGAAATGCCCCGTTCCTTTTCAATCGACATCCAGTCACTGGTGGCATGTCTGGCGGCATGCCTGGCCTTAACAGCGCCGGCCTGCTGAATCGCTCCGCCGAATAGCAGGAGTTTTTCCGTCAACGTGGTTTTACCGGCATCAGGATGGCTGATAATTCCAAAGGTCCGTCTGCGGTTAATTTCGTTTTGATTGTAATGGCTCACCACTTTATCTCCGATCAGCTCCGTATATCCTTTGACGCTTGAATGATGTCTATCTCTATTTCAATTTCTACTGCAATTATCATGCTAATTATTTTTCCAGAGCCGTAAATCCGGACCGAGCCACCTCAATGATTTTGGCCTCTCCGATTTCCTGCATGAAACCATCTATCATTTGGGACGTTCCCGCTACCTGTGCCACAAATAGTTCGTTGTTTTGACGGGCGAGTAATTCAAAGGAATGGTTTTGGCCAAGTTGTTCAAGATGTGCAGCATCCGCCTCAAACTTTACAATTGCCACCTCGCGCCAAAAACTCTGATCGATGTCCAGCTCTTTGGCGGAGATAACTTCGGTCACTTTTTCTATCTGTTTAATCAATTGAAGCGTCTTGTCGTCCCTATCTTCCCGCAGGGTAATGGTCATTCGGCTAATGCCGGGCTGCCGGGTGGCGCATGCCGTGATGGTATCGACATTTTGCATCTTCCTGCGGATCAGCATGGCAATTTTGTTGAGAACACCGGAGCGGTTGAGCATAAAGATCAAGAAAGTGCGTCTTTTCGTTTGCGTTGCGGTCACCATTGGTTCCTCCAATCTATTTTGACACGATCATATCGGCAATGCCGCCGCCTGCCGGCACCATCGGCAACACAATCTCACTGGGGTCACATAAAAATTCCACCATAAAAGCGCCTTTATGCTCGGCCGCTGTCTTTATGGCATCGGCCACTCGAGCCAGCTCGGTCACCTTTAGATAGGGGATGCCGTAAGCACCGGCAATGGCCCCGAAATCAGGATTTTTCATGGGGGTTCCGGCATAGCGGCCGTCGTAAAACAGGGTTTGCCACTGTCGGACCATTCCCAGATAACCATTGTTCAGCAGTAGAATCTTGACATCGATATCATGTTCCATAATTGCGCCAAGTTCCTGGATATTCATCTGGAATCCCCCATCTCCGCTGATCGACCAAACACGCTCTTTGGGTCTAGCCAGCTTAATGCCGATGGCCATGGGCAACGAGCATCCCATGGTACCGGCACCACCGGAAGTAAACCAGCTATTGGCGGTTTGAAAATTGTAAAACCGGGCCAGTATCATCTGGTGCTGCCCCACGTCAGAGACGATAATATCTTTTCCTTCCGTCAGATCGGACAATTGTGTGACAATGCTTTTCATTAAGAGCTGGCCCTCACGGCCGACGCCGGCGTCTATCTCTTTTTGTAATTCCTCTGCTATTTCAGAGCGATAGACTTCGATTTGTTCGAACCAGATCCGACGTGGTTTTGCTACAATTTCAAGATCCCGCGCCAGTAGGTTGAGTACTTCCCCTGTGTCGGCGTTGATGGCCACCGATGTTTTGACGTTTTTATCGATCTCGGAAGGGTCGATCTCGACGTGGATGACCTTGGCATCGCCGCCGAAATCTTCCAGTTTCCCCGTGACCCTGTCGTCAAAGCGCATGCCGAAGGAGATGATAAGATCGGTGTTCAGCAGGGCGCGATTTGCTTCCACGGTGCCATGCATTCCGACCATACCGAGGCTCAGCGGATGGTCGACCGGAGCCGCCGAAAGTCCGTGCAGGGTAAACGCAAAGGGAACATGGGCTCTTTCAGCAAATTTTTGGAGATTTAAGCCGGCATTGCTGGTGACCACCCCGTGGCCGCAGAGGATGATCGGCCGTTCACTTCTGTTGATCAATTCCACCGCATTTCTGATCTGATCACGGTCCGGAACCGGTGAATAAAAAAAGCCCGGCAGGTCAGGTTCATAGGTCTTAGGATCAAAGTGATACATACGATCGGTTTCCTGAAGTTGAATATCTTTGGGGATGTCGACAATTACAGGTCCTCCCCGGCCGGTCAAGGCTACATACATGGCCTCGTGAATGGTTTCTTCGATTTCACCAACGGTCAGGGGCATGTATGTCTGTTTGGTCAGGGGCATCATCACACCAACCACATCACTTTCCTGAAATGCATCTGTCGCGATTACCCCGGTTGGAACCTGGCCTGTAATAGCGAGTACTGGGACTGAATGGTGCCCACCGATGCGCGCGATATTCCCTGGGCCATGAAAGCCGCGCCCTGCTCATGTCGCGACATGATGAATTCGAAACATTTCTGTTTTTCCATTTCGTCAAAAATCGGCATGATGGCGCCGCCGGTGTAGCCGAAAATATATTTGACACCCTTGTCTTTCAGGGCTTTGAGAACTAATTCCTTGCCTTTCATCTTCTATATTCTCCTTGCTGTTACCACTTCGGATCAACTCGAGTCCGAAAAACGGTGAATTTAAAATGTAACTGCCTTACAGGTGATCGCAGATTGCCAGATAGAAAATATCGCGCCATTTTATACTACGATCGGCATTTAACAAGTGATTTAAAACAATCATTACAATATAACCACGTTTTCTTTCTTTTCTACAATTTGCTAGATTACTTGACTTGGGCCCGGTTTGATGCCATTTTATTTCTGTTTGCAAAGAGACAGCAACGGACTTAAATTCAATAATAAGAGGCAAACATGGGTAAAACACTGTTCGAAAAAATATGGACAAAACATGTGGTGCGGGAGCGAGACGACGGTTCCTCGCTGCTGTATGTCGACCGCCATCTCGTGCATGAGGTGACCAGTCCCCAGGCCTTTGAGGGTGTGCGACTTGCCGGACGAAAAATACGCGCACCTGAACTTGCCTTTGCAACCCTGGATCACAATGTCCCCACCACGGAAGATCGCCTGGATATCAAAAAAAACTGCGAAGAAGCCGGTATCGAGCTTTTTGGTCTGGGGCACGCGCACCAGGGAATTGTGCATGTCATCGGACCGGAACTGGGGATCACACTGCCAGGACTCACCATCGTCTGCGGGGACTCCCATACTTCGACCCACGGTGCCTTCGGCGCACTGGCCTTTGGAATCGGAACCTCCGAGGTGGAGCACGTCTTGGTGACCCAGACTTTGCTGCAGCGAAAACCCGGCACCTACCGGGTTGAGTTTACCGGCCGACTTGGGCCCCACATTTTTTCCAAGGACATGGTACTGAAAATGATCGGCACGCTCGGCACCGCCGGGGGTTCCGGACATGTGCTGGAATTCTGCGGCGCGGCCGTACGGGCACTTTCCATGGAAGCCCGCATGACCATTTGCAACATGAGCATTGAGGCCGGTGCCCGGGCCGGCATGATTGCGCCTGATGAAACGACGTTTGAATATATCACCCGAAAGGAGCGCCCTTACGTGCCCAGGGGGGAGAAGCTGGAACGCGCCATGGCATTCTGGCAAACCCTTCCAAGTGATGCGGATGCCGAATTCGACCGGTCCCTGACCATCGATGCCGGCCATATTGTCCCGCAGATTACCTGGGGGACCAATCCCGGTATGGTCATCGATGTCGACCAGCCCGTGCCCTCACCGGATTCCGCTGCGGGCTATAGCCGAACTGATGTGGAGAGCGCCCTAGCTTACATGGGGCTTACACCCGGTGTAAAGATGACGGATGTTTCGGTGGATGTCGTCTTTATCGGGAGTTGCACCAATTCCCGCATTGAAGATCTGCGCCAGGCGGCCGCCATACTGGAGGGCAGAAAAAAGGCCGACCATGTTGAGCTGCTGGTGGTCCCGGGTTCGCACCAGGTTCGCAAGCAGGCCGAAGCAGAAGGACTGGACGGAATTTTCAAGGCGGCCGGCGCGCAATGGCGCTATGCCGGATGCAGCATGTGCCTGGGGATGAACCCGGACCAGCTGCGCCCCCGACAGCGGTGTGCGTCAACATCCAACCGGAATTTTGAAGGCCGGCAGGGAAAGAACGGGCGCACCCACCTGGTAAGCCCGGAGATGGCTGCCGCCGCTGCCGTTGCCGGCAAGTTTGTTGATATCCGAAAATGGGCTCGTAACTAATTCTAATTTTTCATAATTATTTTTTGCTTCAGCCACTTGTTATAACAGACTGATATAGCGCAAATGACGAATGCCTAAAATGAACTAAATTGCCTAAAATGACTAAAATTAAGGAATCGCT
>CAMYLH010000130.1 GCA_947259065.1 uncultured Desulfobacterales bacterium | reverse complement strand
AAAAACAAAAAAACGATATATGAGCGCCTGGCCTCCAATGCCATCGGTGGCCTGCAAAACGCCGGTTCCGCACATCGCACCGGGAACGATTTCGGGTAACACATTGCTGATTCCAATGATTAGTAACGCCGAGGAGAAAAAAAATACCGTGAAACTGAATTTGGCGTACAGCCTTGCTGTTTCCGCCCTTCGTTCAAGTTGGATTTGCTCCCGTTCGGCCGATTGCGGAACCCATTTGATGACGATTTGAAATGCGATGCCTGCCGCGCCAAGCCATAGCAAAAGACTCAGCAAATCCCCGATTATCACCGCGATAAGAAGTGGATGCCAGATCATTGCAGTTCCTTTAGCCGGCCGTCCTCTAAGAGGAAGTGCTTGTCAGCAAAGTTTCCATGCTGGAACCAGCGCTGGTCGTGGGCAGCAACGATCACGATGGTGTGCGGCAGCTTCCATCCGGAAAATTTTTCGATGACCAGGGCCGCCCCTTCATCATCCTGATGAGCGGTCGGTTCATCGGCAATCAGAATGTCCGGCCTGGAAACCATGGCGCGCGCAATTGAAACCCGTTGTTGCTCACCGCCTGAAAGGGACGATACCATTTGTTTGGCCAAATGAGAAATCCCGAGGCTTTCGAGTGATTCCCGGGCTAAATTTCGCAGCTGTGCAATTGAAGCCCCCCGCGGTATCATCGGAAGGATTACATTCTCAAGTACGCTGAACTCGTCAATAAGGTGAGGATGTTGAAAGACAATACCTACCTGTCGTCGCCAAAGATCCCGGTGAACCGTATTCCAGCGCGAAACGGGTTGGCCGTTTGCTATAATCTGACCTTGCGAGGGGCGTCTAAGACCTGCCAAGAGGTGCAGCAACGTGCTTTTTCCGGCACCGGTTTTGCCTGTAATCATGGCTCCTTCACCGGCATTCAGAGTCGCGTCGACATGCTTCAGGATCGCTCGTCCGGATCCACCTGCTCGTCGACGGTAAAGACTGACATTTTGACAAACAAGGCTCAAACTCATGTCAACTTTCAAGAAAATCCTGAGGGTCGGAAACTGCGGCCCGAAAAACCGGCCAGAGAGCCGCGGCTAGATACGGCAGAAAAATGAGCACGGCTATTTCCAATAATGTCAATAAAGCACCGGAAGCGTTCAGAAAAAGCAGTGGTGGATTATCATTCCATCCGAAAAACAGATAGCCCGGCCAAGAAGTTCCGGGCCGGAAAACCAGGCCATATGAAACAACCATACCGGCTGTTACGGCAGGTATTCCGATGACCAGTGCTTTTAATAGCTGCATTTGGAAAATATTCGCGGTGGTCCAGCCGAGGGCCTTGTACAATCCGACGTTGCAGCTCTGCACAATTTGACCTTTGACGACGCCAATGACGATGAGTGCAAGAGCCAACATCCCAGGAATAATTGTGATATAAACGATGCCGCTTCGGCGTCCTGCAGCGGAGATATAAATAGCGGCAGCCTCTTTTCGGGTGGTAAGGCGCACCGGCCACGGAAAGGCCCTGGAAAGATCAGGTAAAATTGCTTCTGCCTCCGTTTCATGAAACACATCTACTGTCAGATCACTGGCATATCCCTCGGCAATGCCAAGGAGCCGTCTGGCATCATCCGGATGTACCAGAACCATGTCGTGGGCCACCATGCTCGTTTGGGCTTTCAATGTGTCGATAATTTTGAAAATCGAGACATTGTGCCCTGTCAATTTTATAAAATCAGGATTCTCCTCCGTTTTAATCCCGGGCCCGAGCACGGCTTGCCCCCGCTCTGGCAACGGTACGCTTTTAGTCAGGCCGCCGACCCTGCGTGACCCATCAAATCCGAAAACAGTGACCGGGCCTCCGGGACTGTTCGCTGTACCCCAAATTCGAATTCCGGCGTGAAGCACCCCGGGTACAGATCTTGCCAGACGGATGGATTCCCCGGCAGGCAATGCAGACCACCCAAGCGGACTTACCCGCCTTACGACAATAGAGGGCGAATCTTTTAATAGCAGGCCGGCAGTTGTGGATAGGGCCTGACTCAGCAGCAAGGCTGTGCCGAGGATTGTAACCAATGCGACAATTGATAAAAAAAGAAGAATGGTTTCAAGAGGATATCGGCAAAGATCCCTGACCGACCAGGCAAATAGTGGAAAAGAGGAACGCAAGCTTAGTATTTTATGAATTATTTTTGTGTCCTCCAGAGGTGCATCCACGACATTTTGTGGTAAATATTCAATTTTCAATTCCGGCTTGTCCGGGTTATGGCTTAATCCGGTGCTTTCAAAACCAAATCGTTACCATCAAGATGGATTGGCCCAAGTCTAGGATCAAAACGCAAATCGATAGACGGGTCAATTGAACCGGGGTTGCGCAGCGGTCGACCGGATGGTGCTAATGATAAACTGTTTAAACGCAGTGCGCGAACAAGTTGAAGGCAATCTTCCTGATCTGCAGCCGACCTCGAACTGGAATCCAGGAAAAGGAAAATAAGGCCGATTATTGCAATAACCAGCATCAGCATGCCGACCGTATTGGATATACCCAATCGATCCGCCGGCAAGTTAAATGTACCGGAATTTCTACAATTCATTACATGTTATCCCATTTTTATTCCGCTAAACCATCCTATACAGACCTCGTTGAATAGTTTACTGGTTGAATGGTTGATTAGGTAAATTATAGTCATATCAACTAATCAACCAATCAACGATATTTGATCTCAGGCAAAGCCCCTTGTTTCATTTTTGGGGGGCTGCTTTTTTACCGGTTAATTGCTGCCATTTTTCATCCGTCATTTCAGATAGACGGAAGACTGATTTTGCACCGTGTCGCTTTTTAAATACATCCAGATGCTGCTCATTTTTAAGAGGGACCAGCGCCGGGCCCATGGGGCCGATGACATCCGAGCCGGCAACCCAGTATACCGATTGACCGGACACCTGTTCGCCAGTGAAATAATCCTGAACCACGGACCGTTTTAGTTCCTCTTTCGCTGCGCCGAGGAAAATTTCCGGATGCATCCAGGAACGGATCATGCACCCGGTGCCGCAGAAATAAAACGTACTGCCGTTCATTAATTGAAGGGCACAGCTAAATTTCTTGTGCCTGCTGACCTTCATGGCACACACCGGGCAGCGGTCCTGGTTGCTTATTTGCATGGCACCACTTTCATCCAAAGGCTTCAATCCGGATTTCGGGCCGGCTTTTGAGTCATCGGCAATAACAGAAAAATGAAGAATTGAAAATCCGAATATGCCGACGAGCAGGACAACGCGGTTGATGAATCTCTTTTTGAAGGTTTTCCTTTGTTCAATGTCTTTTTGTAAATGCATAGAAACGATCTCCAAACTGATAATTTCTGCCATGAAGTCCGCGAAACAGATGATTTTGGTCAAGACTAAATTTGTAAAGGAATCAAACAGTCCTGTCAAATTCTATTTTTAGTTCCTTAAGTTTAGGTGACGATATTTATGAATCTATTTATTTAGCGGCTGAACTATTGCAAACTTTCCAATTTAAGAGGAAGGTGGTATTCATATTCGCAAATACCTATTCAATCAACGAATCAACCAATTAACAATATCTTTAAGTACAGATCCCATGAACCATCTGACATTTTTTTCAATGTTTATGCTCGGGATTTTAGGAACCGGGCACTGTATCGGAATGTGCGGTCCATTGGTGATTGCCTTTCCTGCCCGCAGCGGTAGATTTGCATCTCATCTGTATTATCATCTGGGACGAATCCTTACCTATGTGCTCATTGGGAGTATAATGGGTGGAATCGGGGCAGGCCTTGCAGAAATTGCTGTGGCAACCGGTGGGCATTATCCGGTCTGGGTTGCTCGAATTCAGATGGGGGTTTCCTTCGTGGCAGCCTTATTTCTCCTGATTTTCGGTCTGGCCCGGCTGGGTATCATCAGTGAACCGGGATGGATGGTGATGGCATCGCCGGATAAAATACCCGGATACCGCAAACTGCTGAAAACTGCTTTCGCAAATAAAAGACAGGCAGAAATGTTTTTCATAGGTATGATGATGGGCCTTTTGCCATGCGGCCTCTCATTTGCCGCTTTTACCCGGGCCTTACCGTCCGGAAGCCCAATAAAAGGTGCCGCCATGGTTTTTGCATTTGCCCTGGGAACCGTTCCGGGGTTGTTGCTGCTGGGGACCGGCGCATCGAGTTTTGCACGTCGCTATCAATCGCACTCGGATATATTCGCCGGCCTTTTAATGGTTTATATGGCCGCTGAACTGGCTGTGAAGGCCTTTTGCAATCTGTGAGCCCGGTAAGGCTTCAATGGCAGAGTTTCTATCTCCTCGCATAAAAGAATATATTTTAATTTTCCATCAGATCGTGATATGTGCACCTAAATTTATGGTATGGACACTGGTGTTTCAAATCCTATATATTCAGGGCGGCGATAAATAAGACAAATAGAGAAAACCAAGAAAGGAACGAGATGGGCATTCAAGATTTCACAATGGACTTTTTCTCATTAAAAGGGAAAAACGCCATTGTCACCGGCGGCAATACCGGTCTTGGTCAGTCATTCGCATTGGCGCTGGCCAAAGCGGGTGCTAACCTGTTTATACCCAGTATTCTGGATGATAACGGCACAACCAAAGATCTGATTGAAGCGGAAGGCGTTGGTTGTGAATTCATGAAGATTGATATAACAGATGGTGGTGCACCTAAAAAGATAATCGAGACTTGTGTTGTAAAGTTAGGTGCAATTGATATTCTGGTGAATAGTGCCGGTATTTCCCTTTTGGCAGAGGTCGAGAAATTTGGCAGAGAACAGTGGGACAAAATGGTGAGCATCAATTTGACAGCGGCTTTTGAACTCAGTTTCGAAGCATCAAAGTTTATGATTGCTCAGAAGAGCGGTAAAATTATCAACATCTGTTCACTTTTCTCATTCCTTGGGGGCCAATGGTCTCCGGCTTATGCATCTACAAAACACGGTCTCGCAGGTTTAACCAAGACCTACTGTGATGAACTCGCGCAGTACAACATCCAGGTCAATGGGATCGCACCCGGATATTATGCAACGGCGATCACAGAGAGGACGAGAAGCAATCCGGAAACAAACCAAAGGATTATTGATCATATTCCTGCCGGCCGCTGGGGCGAGACAATGGATCTTATGGGTACAACCATTTTTTTGGCAAGCAAAGCCTCAGATTATGTCAATGGCCATATACTGGTCGTAGATGGCGGCTACCTGGTTCGTTAGCCATAAAGGCACGTATTACGGATTGGATCTTCTGAGGATGCGTGTCATAGTCGCATGAGTATTAAAAGAACAAGTGAAATACGAAAATGAAAAAGAAATTTGTTATCGGTCTTGATGGCGGCACTCAGAGCTCGAAAGTGGTCATTTTCGATTTGGAGGGTAATATTGTCTGCCAAGGTAAAAAAAACCTACAACCGATGCACATGCCTAAGCCCGGGGTAGTGGAGCACCCAGGTGACGATTTGTGGGATACCATCGTGGCAGCAAGCCGTCAGGCGATGGAGCGATTTTCGGGAGATGTCAAATCCATATTAGGAATCGGCCTCTGCACCATTCGTTGCTGCCGGGCATGCCTGAAAGAAGACGGCAGACTGGCTTCACCGGTCCTGAGCTGGATGGACTTACGGTTAGCCCGTCCCTATGAACACGAGGATCCACAGGTCAGGTATGTGACGACAACCTCCGGATATATCAGCCACCGTTTTACCGGTCAATTTAAGGATACGGCAGCCAACTATGAGGGGATGTGGCCCATCGATAAAGATACCTGGCATTGGAGCGAAGATCCGGAAGTATTAAAAGCCTTTAATGTCCCCAGAGAAAACCTTTTTAAGCTTGAGATGCCCGGGTCCGTTCTGGGGTATGTCACCGATCGAGCCTCTGAACAGACCGGAATACCGGCCGGAATTCCGGTTGTTGCCACCGCAAATGACAAGGCGGTAGAAGCCCTGGGCGCCGGCTTGCCGCCGGGTAAAACAGCCCTGGTCTCTTTGGGAACCTATATCGGCGGTATGGTTTATGGTGAGAAGAATGTCAAGGATGCAAAAACCTTTTTTACCAATCTCGCCTCCATACCGAATCATTATCTATATGAAAGCGGTGGTATACGCCAAGGCATGTGGACCGTAAGTTGGTTTAGAAATTTATTTGGTGAAGATGTCCTT
>CAMYLH010000129.1 GCA_947259065.1 uncultured Desulfobacterales bacterium | reverse complement strand
TACCTAAAAAGCATCCGGAACTTGGTACTCTCATAGGCATCGATGGATCGCTTATCGATGCTACGCTTTCAATGTACTGGGCCGACTACAGGAAAAATTCTAAAAAAGCCAAAGTTCATGTGGGCTTCGACCTAAACCGGGCAATTCCAAGAAAAGTTTTTCTCACCGATGGTAATGGCGCCGAAAGGCCTTTTGTCAGAAAAATCCTCTCAGATGATCAAACCGGAGTGACCGACCGTGGCTACCAATGCCACAAACGATTTGATCAATGGCAAGATGAGGATAAAAAATTTATTTGCCGAATTAAGGCCAGTACCAAAAAAACCATTATCGAAAAAAAACAACTTGCCACCGATAGCATTGTCTTTTTCGATGCGATTGTGCTGCTTGGCACGGCTGGCGTCAATCAAACCAAAAGGCCTTTACGCCTTGTTGGCTATGAGGTTGACAAAGTCAAATACTGGATCGCTACCAATCGCTACGACTTGTCAGCCGAGCAAATCGCCACCGCCTACAAGCTTCGCTGGGATATCGAAAATTTCTTCGCCTGGTGGAAAAGACACCTGAAAGTCTACCACTTGATCGCAAGAAGTGAACACGGTTTGATGGTTCAAATTCTTGCCGGCCTTATCACCTATTTGTTGATGGCCATTTATTGTCATCAAAAGTACAATGAAAAAGTTTCTATCAAAAGAGTCCGTCAATTGCGGATCTTGATTCAAAACCAATTACGGTGCACCGGATCTGAATACCAAAATTATTTGGATTTGAAAAATAAACCAAAACTCTCAACCCATGCAAAATCCTAACCGGATTTTACTGATTTTTGTCAATTCTAATTTATTTAAACCGAATTGAAATAAAGCAACAAATGATTATTTTATTCAGCAATACTGTAAAAGATCAGCCGTTAATGCACGAAAGCACAAAAAAATTATATGATGACCTTTGTAGCCTAATGCCGTAACGGATGAACTATTACCCTTGGCCTATACACGGAGTACTATTGAATTAAAGGAGACACGATGTCTGCAGAACCCGCCCAAAAATACGATTTTGAAGTCGGCGTTTACCGCCCCCCCAGCGAAGGCGGCAGCGCCTCTTTGTTATTGCGCCTAACCCGCAACTGTCCCTGGAATCGCTGCGAGTTTTGCGCAATGTATAAAACGGAAAAATTTGAATTAAGATCACCTGCCGAGGTAAAAGGCGATATCGATCAGGTCGCCGATATCTGCAACCGCCTGAAAGATATTTCCTGGAAACTCGGATATGGCGGCAGCATGACACGGGAGGCGGCGATCGAATTGTTGAATTCTGCTCCGGAGCTTAATTACCACCAGGGTTTTGTCATGGTTTTCAACTGGCTTCAATCCGGCGCCAAGACCGCTTTTCTTCAGGATGCCAACAGCCTGATCATGAAAACCGACCAACTGGTGGACATTTTGCAGCATTTACGAAACACGTTTCCAACATTAAATCGCGTCACCTCCTATGCCAGATCCAAAACGATTGCTCAAAAAAAGCTGGATGAGCTAAAGGCCATACGTCAGGCGGGCTTGGATAGAGTTCATATCGGACTGGAAACCGGAGATGATGAACTGTTGAAGAAAATAAAAAAAGGCGTAACCAGCGAGGGACATATCAAGGGCGGTAAAAAGGCCATGCAAGCCGGATTCCAGGTATCCGAATACTGGATGCCGGGTCTGGGCGGCAAGCAGATGTGGCGGAACCATGCGATCAATACCGCCCGTGTTTTAAGTGAGATCGACCCGCACTACATTCGCTCACGGCCGTTTTATCCCATTGCGGGAACCCCGATCCATGAAAAAATGAGCACCGGTAAATTTCAACTGCTGTCGGCCGACGAGCAACTGACGGAATTAAAACTGATGATGGAAAACCTCGATGTCACCTCTAAAATCTGTTTTGACCATGCCGGGAACTACTGGCTCAATCGGCACGGCGGACTTCTGTTCAGCCAGAGTTACGAAGGCTATACGTTTCCGGAAGAAAAATCCAGGGTGTTGGAACTGATCGATGAGGGGCTCAAGGCGAATAATAAACGCCCTGAATTTTTGAGGCTTTAATTTGTTGTGAATTCAGTGAGTATGGTGGTAAAACATTTTTGTCTGCAGATGGAGGATAGTTTGAAGGAAATTACCAGTCATGCAGTCGTCAGTTCATGGAATGAATGGGATCCCTTGAAACATGTCATTGTCGGTCGGGCCAGTGGTACCATGATCCAGGCCTCCGAGCCTGCCGTGCAGAACGATTGGCCGCAACAGGGGTTTCCATTGGGAATTTTCGGTCCCATGCCTGAACAAATGGAAGCCAAGGCCAACGAACAATTGGATAATTTTGCAGAAATCCTCGAAAACCGCGGCATTCGTGTGGATCGCCCTGTCCCGCTTGATTTTAGTCAGGCCATTCAAACACCGGACTGGAACCAAGATTCTATGTTCGGTTGTATGCCGCCACGGGACGTGCTTTTAACCGTCGGCAAGGAAATGCTTGAAGCAACCATGTCTTTTCGCAGCCGCTGGTTTGAGTATCTGTGCTACCGGCCACTCCTTGAACAGTATTATAAAGATGATCCGAATTTCCGCTGGGAATCGGCACCAAAACCTCGCTTGACCGAGCGAACTTACAAGCAGGACTTCTGGCAGGAATGGCATTCGTTGAGTGAGGAAGAGCGGTGGCGGCATACGGAAAACAGCGACTGGATCATTACGGAAACCGAGCCCCTGTTTGATGCGGCCGATGTGGCCAGATTCGGCCATGATCTTTTCGTCCAAAAGTCCATGGTCACCAATGATAGCGGCATCGAGTGGCTGCGACGCCACTATCCCGGACATCGGGTACACAAGGTCAGTTACACGGACCAGCTACCCTGGCATATTGATGCAACATTGATACCGCTACGTCCCGGCCTGGTGCTGGTGAATCCGGAGCGTACCGCCCTGCAAAAAGCCCACAACGTGCTGTTTGAAAAAAACGGCTGGGAACTCGTGGAAGCACCGAAGTCGGTTCGCACAGAAAAAATGCCCCTTTGCACCTGCAGTCTGTGGTTGAATATGAATTGTCTGGTGCTGGATCCAAAGACCATCTGCATCGAGGCTGCCGAAACGCCGATGATGGAACTTCTCGACAAATACGGTTTTGAAGTGATTCCGGTTCCTTTTTTTGAGGTCTCCCCCTTTGGCGGTGGTCTGCACTGTGCCACGGCGGACGTTTATCGAGAGGGTAGCCTGGAAGATTATTTTCCGAATCAGATTGATGGCGTTTAATATATGCCTTAGTACATAGATTCATGAATAGGAGCACTTGGTTGATGCCCAAAATAAATTGGGGCTCAGTTGACCAAACGAATGAAAAATAGTACATAGGCTGATGAAAGCCGGAGTGTTGGAGTGCTGGAGTAATAGAAGCACTACTCAAAGCATGTTTAAATTTATGGCATCAGTTATGTACGGAAAAATGGTCCCTATGCAGACAAAATTTATAGTAGCGCTCACGCTGTCAATGCTGATTGGGTTGGTCTTCTTTGCCGGGTCTGTCGCCTCCGAGATGGATTGTGCAAAGATATCGCACTGGTCGGCCACAAATCCGCCTATCAATCAGCAGCATGTGTTTTGCGGCGAATGGAAAAAGCGCAAAAACCGCCCCACAGGATTTCATTCTCGCCCGGCGGGTGAAAATCCTGCTACCGTCGGCAGATTGAAGATTACCCAGCAGCCCAATGCCAAGGGCCTTTACGGTGTACGCTGGAGCTATGCCGGCCGTCCGGATCGTGAAAAATTCTCATCCATGTTTCCGGATACCTGCAACCGGGACCAAATTTTGAAATCCATTGTTTATGCCGTAAAACATCCAAAACCTTGCCCGGACGGCGCACCCCGCTGGGCCAGGTGTGGATCCAACAAACCGACCTGGGATGGTCAGGGGTACTGTGAAGCTTCGGATGACTCCATTTTTATGATTGCATTCGCAACACTCAAAAACAGTAATAAAGTCAATACAGCATTTCCTTTAGTAGATTAGGAGATCGGAACCTAAGTACATCGTTTCAAAAATACAGTAACGTAAAATCTTAGGAATGGATTCTAAATAAACCAGGCGCAATGAACAAAGAGAGTATTTTCTATGGCGGAGCAATCCTTCCGATGGCCGGGACGGCGTACCAACGATCCTGCCCATGACATGCTGGTTGCATTTCTGGTGATGGATATCCAGCGCAATCCTGAATGGGCTCATGAACTGGCTGACCGAATAGTGGAAGTGAAATCCGGTAAGCTTCCTTTATGGGAGCGTCTTGGAAACGCTTACCGACTTGAGTTAACCGGGAAAGGGGCTCTGATCGAGGATCTAGTGGATGAAGACGCCCTCGCACAAGAGATCACTTTAGAAGACTTTAGTAAAGCCCTTGAAGCGTGGATTGAAGCGTTTGAGTAAAAGCGAGGTAGCAGCCTATCTAATTTTCAATGAATTCTGTATTCAACATTTTGCCCAATTCCGACTTCCCCATTCCCAATTCCCCATTCCAGCCTACTCCCCTTTAAACACCGGTTCCCGCTTCTCCAGAAAGGCACTGAACCCTTCCACACAATCCTTGTATTTCCCGACAATACGCGGCAACCGCTGCGTTCCACCCCAGCCCGGAATGATACCGCCTTTTCGAAATCTGCCATCATACCCCAATTCCAGGCATTGACCGGCGGGTGATGGAGGGTGATGATGCAGATGTGTCCTTTTTTTTCAACAATCAAATTTTCGTAAGTCATGGTTGTCTCCATAATAAAGGTTTCAGGTGTCAGGTTTCGGGTGTCAGGAGCAAAAATTGAGAGCACTCGTATGAGGCTTCGCAGGTCGATCTCTCTTCTTCGTTCAAACTGGCCGCTTCGCTGAAACCTGAACACTGAAACCTGAAACCTTCAGTTCCTTAGGACAGCTTCCCAGCTTCCTAGCTTCCCAGCTTTTCTACTAAATCGGCACCATCGACTCAATAAACGCCTCCAGCCGCGTCTCCACCTGGGCATCGGAATAGGCCCGCGGATCATTTTGATCGGCTTCGATGACAACCCCCGGTTTACCGGATCGCTTCGCCAATTCTTCCTGCATGCGGTACATGCCCACGGAATAGGGTTTACAGGAGCGGTTGGAATGCATGATAAAGCCGGTTAGCGAGAATTCATCGATTAAGCCTGCCAGGTAGTTGATCCGATCTTCAAAGCCCGTGTTGATATAGACCGTTAAATAGCTTTTGGCGACGGCCTCATAAGGCTCGCTATCCGGATCGACTGGATAGTTGCTGTATTGGCCCCAGCTGTTGGCGTAAGTCGTCACGACCAGCGTGCAGTTTTGTTCTTCGAAAAATTTCTCCAGCCGCCGCATTTTAAACCAGACCGGCAGGTTGTCCCAAAGCACCCGGTATTGCTCTGCGGCAAGCGAACCGATTTTTTTCCCGGCCCGCTCGGCAACTTCTTCATACAACAATTTATTATAATCCACGCACTCCTGCGTGCCGCGCAAGGTCACGATGGGACCTAAGTGGATGAAGGTGTCCAGGCTGTTAAATGGCGACGGTATGGTCTTGCCGAGTTGCAGCATTTTTTGCCAGTAACCGGCTGCCTCACGACTTAATAATAGAACTTCCTTCAAGCGGTCGCGATCAAAAGGCTTGCCGGTGAAATCGGACAGAAATTGTTCAAGGTCTTTAAATTGCGAGACGGTGTAATCGATCAATTCCTGCGTCAGACCATCATGCAGAAACGGTGTGTCGACGATGAACAGCGGAACGTCGTATTTGCGGGCGATGACTTCATACCATTTAATTACGGTTTTGCAGATATTGGTCGAGCACAACAAAAAATGGGGCGCCGGCAGTCCGCCGGCCGGACCTCCCTGGGTGATGTCCGCACCGAAATCGGTACGGGCATAGGCACAAATATCCTGGGAAAAGCCTTCGGCCTCGGCCGATTCCATCAAGTCAATGGACTGATGATTGGCAGCGCACATGGCCGCATAATTTTCGGGATAAATCGGTAGGATGTCCATTGCGTAAAGAAACTCCACCGGCGCACCGCTGGTGATCCAGGCAATGGGCTTTACTGTTGTGGTGTGATCCAGGCAATGGGCTTTACTGTTGTGGTTTTGGCTTCGATATAATAGTTTGTCAGAAGCGCCTTCATTTTGTGGTAGGCGTCGAATTTTGTCATGGCGGTACTTCTCCCCCAAAACTTTTATCTTATTTTTTGGACACGGATTCCCACGGATTTACACAGATATTAAAAAAAGGCTGAGTAGCTCATGAACTGATAAGTCCGCAAGTAAAATACAGTCAGCGATCAAGGGTTTAAGCATCGCCGTTGACAGGCGTCAGCCCTGAACCTTTGAACCCTGAACCTCTGAACGGTTACACAACGCTTTCCAACCAAGTTTACCAGTTTATGAAAATTTTTATATATCCGCCTTTTGCAATCTTAACCTCTTTCTAATATTTCACAAAAAGCGCTGATCCTGGTCCGGACTGCATCAAAATTGGTCATGGTCAGTTCCAAGTCGATAAAAGAGACAGGGACATTCGCGTCTTTGAGATGTTTCATGAGCTGGGGGCGGTCGAAGGCATCCGGCTCGCAGAATTTAATGTACCAAAATAATACGCCGTCGGCCCCGGATTCCCTGACTTTATCGAGCAGGTAGGGATGACGGTCATTCTCCGGATTGTAAAGGCAACAGCACGGCGTTGGACCAAAAAGGTAATCAGTGATTCCTTCCACCAAATTTTCAGTGTTCAGATCCCCTTTCGACACCGTTCGCCAACCATTGGCAAAATCGTCATCAACGACGCAAGCGCCCGATTCATCAATAATTTTATGGATCTCAAGCGGATCAAAAACCATACCGGAAATAAGCAGCTTCGGACTATTGCGGTTAGTTGCATCCATTCCTGCCAGTTTCTGCAGCAGATCTTCCAGCATGCGGTTGTAAACGTCGCCGGGCAGAAACCAACCGGTTTTGATGGCCGTATAAAAATCGAGACTTTTAACGAGGCCGGGGTTTTTAGAGCGCATCCGGTAAAGCCGGCGTTGCAGGGCTCGCGTGCGGCCGCATATTTTGGCAGCTTCCCCCAGAGTTTCCGGCGTAATTTCTTTCCCGGTGATTTTTTCCAATCCGGCGGTCACGGATTTGATGACACTTTCAAGGTAGTTGTGCCGCGCGGCATCGGTGCGTGTAATGGGGATTGAAAGTTCCAGCGTCGGCTTGCTGAAAACCCGACGATAAATTTCCCTCAGATTGATTAGCGTGTCGCAAAGTGAGGTAAACGCATATGCTTTGACCATGTGCGAGATTTCCCGCATCTCGAGTTCCATTACCGATCGCGCCACCGAGCAGCAATAGGACTGCAGATAGGCATCCGCCTTCTCAATCGGTAAATTGTTGCCCCACAGCTGTACGGGGTATCCGCCGGCAGCCTCGATCAACTCCAATGGGAAATACGCCGGTATGACGCCGATGACCGGACGATCCAGCTCCGCTTCATATTTCTCAATGGTTTTAGAAACATTGGTTACTATCTCATGAAATGCTTCAAACATATTTTCTGCCTATTAGCCTGTTAAGTTTAAGAGAGATAAACTTGATTGGATTCGATATTCCAGGCCTCGTTGAATAGTTTACTGGTTGAATGGTTGATTCGGTAAATTATGGTCATAATTTTAGTGTGTAACGATTGTTAAAATATGAAGTGTCCAATTATTTTGCAAATATGGGATACATCCATATTTACAACCACTTAACCAATCAACGATATCTGTGCTTCGCCCTATTATCAGTCAAAGGGGCAAAATATTATTTTTCTCTTTCAATAATGGTCGCAACGCCCTGACCGCCGCCGACACAGGCATTGGAGCAGCCATAACGTCCGCCTTTTGCCGCTAAAATTCGGGCCAGGGTGCCGGTCAGCCGGATACCGGTGGCTCCCAGGGGATGCCCGATGGCCGTGGCGCCGCCCATGACATTGACGCGATCCGGATCGAGATCCAGTTCCTTGATACAATTGAGGGCCACAATACAAAAGGCCTCATTGATTTCCCAGAAATCGATATCAGAGGCTTTCAACCCGGCTTTGTCAAGGGCCTTCTGGCTGGCCGGAACCGGACCGTGTCCCATGATGGTGGGGTCCACGCCGGCAAATCCGATCGACCGAATCGTCGCCAGCGGCTTGATTTTCTTCTTTTTGGCGGTATCTTTGGACATCAACACCATGGATGTGGCGCCGGCATTCAACGGGGAAGAAATCCCGGCGGTAATGACGCCGTCCTTTTTAAAGGCCGGTCTCAACGAGGCAATGCCCTCCAGGGTGGCGTCTCCGCGCACAGCCTGGTCTTTGTCTACCACCATCATGGAACCATCGCCCTGCTCGGCTTCAATGGGGAAAATTTCGCCCTCGAAGAAGCCGGCTTCCCGAGCCTTGGCCGCAAGCTGGTGGGATCGCAGCCCCCATTTGTCCATATCCTCCTTGCTATAGTCGGTCCGGGCAAAGAGTTTCTCGGCCGTCAGTCCCATATTCATGGCCGTCATCATGTCCCAATGCTGGTACTTGGCATCCAGGAAAAGGGTCATATTCGGCATGATTGCGCCTCTGTCGATCAAAGAACCGCCCATGGGCACCCGGGTCATATGCTCCATGCCGCCAACAAGTACAATATCGGCAAACTCCTGGGCAATTTCCATGAATCCGATGTGGATGCCGGCCATGGCCGAGCCGCACTGCTGATCAACAAACTTGGCGGCAATGGTGTCGGGCAGATTGGCCAGAAATATCGGATTGCGGCCTCCGTATGCCCATTGCTCACTGACGCCGGTGGCACAGCCTACCAAAAAGTCATCGATTTCCTGGGGTTCAACACCGCTCCTCTTTATGACTTCAGGCAGTATCTTGGCCAGCAATTCATCCGACCTCATCTTACAAAACCAATCGCGTGCGGGATCATTCGGTCTGGAACGGGATTGGGCCGTTCTTAAATATCCGGCGATGACAACTTCTTTCATGGGTTTTCCTCCATATGTTTGGTTTAATTGTAAAACTTACTCTCCTCATCTGCCATTTCTTTAATCAGTTCCGCCGGTTTAAAGCGCAGCCCAAACTGCTTCTCGAGCGTCACCAGTTTCTCATATACGTTTTTAAGCCCCCATTTGTCGGCGTATCGCAGAATACCGCCCCGATAAGGGGGAAAACCGGTGCCGTAAATCATGGCCAGATCCATATCCTGCGGACGATCACAGATGCCTTCTTCCATCATGAGCGCGGCCTCATTGATGCCGAGGGCCAGCAGGGCGTCGATAATTTCATCTTTGGACATTTCTTTAGGCGTCACCCCAGTATCTCTGTGGTATTTTTGCACCACCTCTACGACCTTGGGATTGGGAACGGGTTGATCGCCGCTGTAATCAAAATATCCGGCCCCGGTCTTGCGACCATAGCACCCGGTTTGATAAATCAATTCAGTCAGTGGATGCACTTTGTAACGTTCACCCAATCTCTTTTCAAAGGTCTTGCTGACATGATAGCCGATATCGATCCCGGTCAAATCTGATAGCGTAGCCGGCCCCATGGGCATGCCAAAATCCAGCATGGCGGTTTCAATGTCCGCGCCTGCAACACCATCCGCCGTGAGGTAAACGGCGCCGCCCAGCAGTCCGCCCAGCTGCCTTGAGACATAAAATCCGGGGCCGTCATTGACAACGATAGGGATTTTCTTGATGGCCCGGGCAAAGGAAACGCTGGTCGCCAGGGTTTGATCGGATGTCTTCTCGGCACAGATAATTTCCAGCAGCATCATGCGGTGGGCCGGGTTAAAGAAGTGCAGCCCGAGCATGCGGCCGGGATCTTCCAGGATGGAAGCCATCTCGCTAATCGGCAAGGCTGATGTGTTGGTGGCAAAGACCACATCCGAACCACAAATGCCCTCGAGCGTTTTCCAGATGTCCTGTTTGACCTGCATATTTTCTAAAACCGCTTCAATGATCAGGTCTACATCCGTCAAATCTTCCAGGGAAGCTGTGGTCGTGAGCTGCTGATCGAGCATGATTTCCAAATCGGCCGGCTTCATTTTTCGCTTCTTGATGGGGTAGTCAAATGTTTTGCGAATCGAACCGACCCCCTTTTTTAGGGCTTCAGCGTTGATGTCCCATAACACGGTCTCGAAACCGGCCTTGAGCAGCACGTTAACGATACCGCAGCCCATGACACCGCCACCCAGCATCGCCACCTTCCTGATTTTGGCCGGTTCGATACCTTCGATGCGAGGCAGTCGGCCGGCGGCCCGCGTATTCAAAAATATACCGATCAGGTTTTTGGCCACGTCCGACACCGCACAGTCGGCAAACAATTCCGCTTCTCTTCCAAGATCGGCGTCGATATCATAGCTGAGTCCCTTGTCGATCGCTTCAACAGCCTTGAATGGCGCAATATATCCCTTCGCCTGGGCTGCCGTCATAGCTTTGGTAAAGTCCATCAAAGCTTTTTTCTCGGCTGCGCTGGGAATCCAGTGATGACGGTTGCGGGTGGCCCGGGCTTTGAGGTTCAATTCGCCCGCCATAAACCGACCGGCGGCTTTGACGGCGGCCTCAACCAACTTTTCCGGATCGGTGACCTCATCAACCAGTCCTCTCTGATGGGCGACTTCGGCTTTAATAGGCTTGCCGATGGTAATCATCTCGAGGGCATAGCGCAAACCGATCAGTCGCGGCAACCGCTGGGTACCACCGGCTCCGGGGATCAAACCGATCTGAACTTCCGGCTGTCCGAGATGGATGCCGTTAACGGCAACCCGATAGTGGCAGCACATGGCAATTTCCAGACCGCCGCCCAGGCAATTGCCGTTGATGGCCGCCACCACAGGTTTGGGTCCGGTTTCGATGTGGTTCATAAATTTGATGCCTTCCATCATACCAGACACGAGCTCTGCTTTATTCTCGATATGCTGAATTTCGGTGATATCGGCCCCGGCGATAAAATTTTTGCCGGTCCCTGTTAAGGCGATGGCTTTGACACCGTCATCTCCGTATGCCTCGTCGAAGGCTTCCGCCAGATCAGAGCGAAATTGCGCCGACAATTGGTTGACCGGTGGATTGTTCATCGTGAACACGGCCACATTGTCTTTCAATTCCACCTGAATGGTTTGGTAGTCCGTTTTCATGCCTTCACCCCCCCACTTTTCGTTATTAGTTAATTATTAATCGTTATTGGTTCAAACCTCGTTGAATAGATTACTGGTTGAATGGTTGATTAGGTAAATTATAGCCATAATTTTAGAGTGTTACGATCTTTAAAACATGAA
>CAMYLH010000128.1 GCA_947259065.1 uncultured Desulfobacterales bacterium | reverse complement strand
TTTATTGCCAGCAATCCGCCAAATATAACAAAGGTGATAAATGCAAGATGCAGCAGTAAGACAATATCTGCTAATAGTTTATAAACCATCGTCTAAATGAAATTAAGTGATAATGATAGAGATTATAACTGATTTTAATAATTTAGAAAAGTCACCTCTTGGACTATTAAACCCAAACAGGCTTATATTATAATTTATCATATTGCTTTTGTTTTGGATTGGTTAACCAAATTTATAATAAATTCGTGCCCGTGCGTAAGGTTTTATTGAGGCACGGGACCTACAATTCCAGTTTTTGCAAAAAGCTGAAGACTTGTGTATGCAGTATGCAGTAGGACACTCACCGGACTTTGACAAGAAGTCCACGATTCTGATAAATGGTAAAGACTGTGGACTATTCGCAATAGTGCGCGGTGTATCCAGGTTCGCTGTACGATCCCAATCCGGAACGGACACCAGCCCTTCACCAGAAGACTTCTCCCCGCGCGCCCGGTTGCTCCAATAAACAAAAAGGTGTGGAGTTTTCGGGTGGAATCTTCGTTGACGAGGTGGAAACGATTCATAACTTCAACCGGTAATGGCAATTAGATAAGCGCCCAGAAAGATCACCACGGAGGAAGCGATACGGACAAGCCGACTCCCTTCCTTGAGAAAATACCCGCCGAGCAGCACAGCAAAAACAATGCTCAATTGGCGCAGGCCGACAATGTAGCTCACCCGCTCCATGGTGAATGCCATCAGGATGAGAAAATATCCGAAGATGGAAAGCACCCCGCAAATCAGTATGGCGGCCTTATTATCGATCCATTCCCGGAGAATCTCTCCACTTCTCTTGGTCTTCCGAATATAAAAAGAAAAGAGAAAAAGACTCACAAAAGGATAAATATAGGCAAAAACAATCGGGTGCATACGCGCCACGGCGACTTTATCCACTAATGAATATGCCGCAACGGACACAAGGGTCAACAGGGCAAACCGGGTGGATAGGTCGGTTCGGACGGCGCGGATCGGACGGGAAAGCTCCGATACGGACAGCTTCTCCATGCCGATGGTGTAAACGCCGACGGCCACCAAGAGAATCCCAAAGACACCGAACGAGCTGACGTTTTCCCTGAGAATGGTAACGGAGAATATCAGGACAAGCGCCGGCGAAGAACGCATGATCGGATAGACAAGCGATAGGTCCCCGTTTTCCAGGGTTTTGGCCAGAAATAACCAGTACAGGAAATGCAGGAACCCGGAAATAAAAATCATTTCCGAAAAGACCAGGGCATCCATTCCCTCGCTGATGAGGGTAAAAACAAAGACCGGGGTGAAAAAAACCAACCCGAAAATTTCATACCACCAGACAAAAGACTGCTTGTCGGTGGCCTTTTTGGTGAGAAAATTTCTGAACGCGTGCATCACGGCGGACAGTAGCACCAGGAGGATGGCGGTTTCGTTCATGGCATTTGAGTTCTTTTGTCGTTGGCAGTCAATCACGGCCTTTGCGTGGATTAGAGGATCTGATCCAGGAAAAAACGGGTCCGGTCGTATCGGGGATGGGTAAACAGTGTTTCCGGGTCATTTTCTTCGACAATTTCCCCCATGTCCATGAAAATCACCCGATGGGCGACAGTGCGGGCAAAACCCATCTCGTGGGTGACGCACACCATAGTGATGCCATCCTCGGCCAGTTCCACCATGACGTCGAGCACCTCGCGGATCATTTCCGGGTCCAGGGCGGAGGTGGGTTCGTCGAAGAGCATCACTTCCGGATTCATGCTCAGCAGGCGGGCAATGGCTACTCGCTGCTGCTGTCCGCCGGAAAGCTGTCCCGGGTACTTGTGCGCCTGTTCCGGAATCTTCACTCGTTCCAGGTGTTTCATGGCTATGGCCTCCGCCTGGGCCCGGGGTGTTTTTCGAACCCAGATGGGTGCGAATGTCATATTTTCCAGGATGGTCATGTGGGGAAAAAGATTGAAGGTTTGGAAAACCATGCCGACTTCTTTTCGGATTTTCGAGATGTTTTTTGTATTTTTGGTCAGCTCGGTCCCCTGTACGACAATCCGCCCCTTCTGATGCTCTTCTAGACGGTTGATGCAGCGGATTAAAGTGGACTTTCCGGAACCGGAGGGGCCGCAGATGACAATCCGTTCGCCTTTCCGAACCGTCAGGTTGATGTCCTTAAGCGCATGAAAATTCCCGTACCACTTGTTGACATCGATGATTTGGATCATGACATCCGGAGAAGCCATGTTTGGTTTGTTTTCCATTATTCTTTTCTGTAGCATCGATTACCTTCTATTCCGCTTCTTTTTCCCGCAATTCTTCCAGGGACCGCCCGTATCGGCTCATGCTGAAACAGATGATCCAGTAGATCAAGGCACAAAACACATAGGCTTCGGCATCGTGTCCGAGCCATTCGGGGTCTTGGGCAGAGGCTTTGATCATACCCAGGAAATCGAGCAGCCCCACAATGATTACCAGCGAGGTGTCCTTGAACAAGGCAATGCATCTCCCGATCAGGGAGGGCACCACATGGCGCAGCGCCTGGGGCAAGATAACGAAGAAAGTAGTCTTCCAGTAATTGAGTCCGATGGATTTGGCCGCATCATATTGTCCCCGGGGAATCCCCTGAAGACCGCCACGCACCACTTCGGCCATGTAGGCGGATGAAAAGAGAATGATACCGACCTGAACGCGAAGCAGGTTGTTGATCTCCAGGCCCACCGGAAGAAACAGGGGCATCATGACCGAGGCCATAAAAAGAATCGTTATCAGCGGCACCCCTCGAACCGGCTCAATAATCCCGATGCAAAGCGCCTTGATGACGGCAAAATTAGACCGCCTTCCCAGAGCCAGACAAATCCCCATGGGCAGGGAAACGAGAATACCGACTAGGGCCAACCCCATACTCAACATCAGACCGCCCCAGAGTGACTGATCCACCGGCGCCAGCCACATCCCACCGTTGACGAGCCAGAATAGTAAAACAGGGAGGACGATCCACAGAGACACCAGCTTCCGGTTGGACAGCAGCCGCATAGCCGACACTAGGGAAAGGAAGATGAAAATCACCACGCTGAGAACCGGCCGCCACAGATATTCGTGCGGATAAAGCCCCACCATCAAGACACGAAACTTGTCGACGATAAACGGCCAGCAGGCACCTTTGGCACCCGCCGGACAGGCCGCCGGCCCCCCGATCCAGACCGCATCGAAGATGGCCCAGGATAGCAATGGCGGGATGGTTTTGTATAAAAGCAAACAGGCGGCAAGCGTCAAGACCGTATGGATCCATCCCTTGAACAGATTGACGCGTGTCCAACCGATGATCCCCACGATCTGCCGGGGCGGCGGCAAATCCGGTTTGGGCTGAAAAACGAGCAGGTCCCCTTGGTTTACGGATGTCAAACCGCTCATTCCGAACCCTCCTTCAACTGAATCCGCGAATTGAACAGATTCATCAGGGATGAAATGAGAAGATTGATGGCCAGGTACACGGCCATCCAGAGACCGATGATTTCGATCGCTTGGTCGTTCTGGCCGATAATGGTCCCGCCCACGGAAACCATGTCCGGATAGCCGATGGCCACCGCAAGGGAGCTGTTCTTCACCAGGCTGGTATAATCGTTGGTCGTGGCCGGAATGATGATTCGCAGTGCCTGGGGTAAAATGATGCGCCGCATGATCACCCCGTTGCCGACGCCAAAAGACCGGGCGGCTTCGAGCTGCCCGATGTCCACCGCCTGGATGCCGCTGCGTACGTTTTCTCCGATGAACGCGGCGGTGTACAGCACCAAACCGATCATCAGGGCCGTAAACTCCGGGCGAAGAACCATTCCGCCCGAAAAATTAAAACCTTGCAGCACCGCTCCTTCCCATCGGACCGGAACCCCGATCGCAAAAAGAACGATGGCAGGCAAACCGAACAGAACGGCTGCGCCGATCCATCCAACAGGAATAGAAACCCCAGTCCGGTCATGGTATCGGTCCGCCCATCGTGACAACACGAAGGCGATGACCAAACTCAGGACAAAGGCTGTCATTACCAGCCCGAAACCTTCCTGAAAAATGGGCTTGGGCAGATAGAGCCCCCGGTTGTTCAGAAAACATCCGAAAAACGGATGGATGCTGTTGCGGGGGCTCGGCAGGCTGGCTATAATGACACCGTAACTGAAAAACAGGGTCAGCAGCAACGGAATGTTTCTCAGCGTTTCCACATAGATTTCAGCCATTTTGGCGATCAGCCAGTTGCCAGAAACCCGAGAAACACCGATCAGCACACCAATCGTTGTAGCCGCAAAGATTCCGAGGATGGCCACGTACAGGGTGTTGACAACCCCGATAAAAAAAGCATAGCCGTACGTGTCGGCGGGCGTGTACGGAAGAAGGGTATTGCTGATGGGAAGTCCGGCTTCGGTAGAAAAAAAACCAAAGCCGGACGCAATGTTCCGCGCCTCCAAGTTCGCCTGCGTGTTCAGGAACAGCAGATACCCCAGGTAAATGATACCTGCTGTGACCGCTCCCTGCAGGAAAAGGCTGGTGGCGCGACTGCTTTTGATCATAGACGATTACCGAATCGGTAGTGCATAGTGTAGCCCGCCGTCTTTCCAACTTTTGTTCAGTCCTCTGGGAATTTTCAACTTGGCATCGGGGCCAAAATGACGGTTATAGATCTCGCCATAATTCCCAACAGCTTGAATGGCGCGCACCAGCCAGTCGTTGTCCAAACCAATAAAACTGCCGACGTCACCGGACGCGCCGAGCATTCGGTTGATGACCGGGTTTTTCGAATTCGCTTTCATTTCCATCACATTAGCGGCGGTGATGCCGTTTTCCTCGGCTTCCATGAGACCGTTGACGACCCATGTAACGATGTCTTTCCATTGATTGTCACCATGGCGAACCAGGGGAGCAAGCGGCTCTTTGGAAATGACTTCGGGAAGAATAAAATGCATGGATGGGTCGGCGACCGTGCTCCGAAAAGAAGCAAGCTGGCTCACGTCCGTGGTAAAAGAATCGCAACGCCCGGATGCATAGGCGCCCCAAGCTTCTTTTTTGCCATCGAAAACAACCGCTTCCATTCCCAAATCGTTGGCTCGCGAAAAATCAGCCAGATTCAGCTCTGTTGTGGTCCCGGCTGTCACGCATACCGTTGCGCCTTTGAGTTCCTTTGCAGAGGCAACCCCGGCTTTCTTGGAAACCATGAATCCTTGTCCATCAAAAAACACGATCTTGGTAAAATCCACCCCCTGCTTGGCATCCCGTTTCATGGTCCATGTCGTGGTCCGAGAGGTAATATCCACCTGGCCGGAAGAGACGGCCACAATTTTCTGTTTGGAAGCCAGGGGAACGAATTTGAGTTTTTCCGCGTCTCCCAGCACGGCGGCCGCCACAGCACGGCCGATGTCTACGTCAAACCCCACCCAGCGTCCGGTGGAATCCGGGATGGAAAATCCGGCTACTCCTTCACTGACACCCAGCGTCAGGTATCCCTTGGCTTTCACATCATCGAGGATGCCGGCGGTAGCTTGTGCTGTAAAAACCGCAAAAATCAGGAACAATACAAAGACAAAACTTATTTTTCTCATGGCAATCTCCTTTGCAGTAATTAAATAAGGGGAGGTTTGAATTCCTATGAATCGATTTGCCGTGCTTGCAGGAAAAAAAACACAGAATGCGCTTTATACATCGTCAGACTGCCATAGGATGGCCATTCTGTATCCGGATGCAACAATTATATCCGAATATCGAATGCAGGCAGGATTGTCAATACGGCATTTTGGGATAGGCGCAGAACATCCATTCTCTTATGTCTCACATGGACGCCATCATTGGTGGCTCCTTCATCTTTTTCCGCCTGATTGGTTCCCCCCGCGTGGGGGTGTTTCCTATGCCCGCCCAAACCCTTTCCTACCCACAAGGAACATAATTTTCTCACGCAAAGGAGTGTTGTGCTCTTGGTGCGGTCAAGGTTTAGTTCAACACCACTTTCGGTGGTGGCTGCGCACCGCAAAAACTGTATTTCCTTGACACCGAGGAATACGACCATTAGTCTTCATAAAATGGATAACGGAAAGTATAAGGAATCTCAAAAATATTCCTCAGTCGCCCTTTCTATTCTTTAAAGACTTCCGTAGCGTCCTTCAAGGCGAGAATCTGATGGGACGAAAAATGGTATAAAGATCACAAAGCGCCCTTTTGTT
>CAMYLH010000127.1 GCA_947259065.1 uncultured Desulfobacterales bacterium | reverse complement strand
TTCAAGCTGGAAAGCCGATTTTGGCGCCATTAAAGTTTTTCACTTGCCTCACGCACTGAAATATACTCGATAGCGCACATCACCGTCTTGCCTGTCAAGGTTGTCAATTTCAGATGACCTAAGGGTTTTTTCCACATACTGATCTTCATTTTGTCCTTGATGTCGAACAAAGTTGGATTACCGTATTTTTCAACCAGGATATTTTTTATGGAGTTCAACCAGGAGGAGTCCATTTTCGTTGTGTCAAAGCGGGCTAGAACCACTTTGTATAACTTACCGTTGACTGAACGTTCATCAAAATAAAACGCCACCCCAAATTCGTGGCCCATAATTTTAATTCTATTTTTTAATTTGCTAATTGGCGTGTCGCCTGCTTCCCATTTACTCAGCTCATAAAGTTTTGATACCTCCGGATAGGACATTCCCCATTTGGCTTTGCCCCAGCCAGGTATTTCCGATTCGGCAAACACCAAAGGAGGTAAGGCAGCTATCAAACATATCAAAAACAAATACCGTCTTGGGTGCATGACAATTTCCTTCCGGGTAAGTGCATACAGGTTTTGGGTCCATGATCCAGGGGATAGGATGTGATGAGAAAACGAAACATGAATTCCCGTAGTCGATTACACAAAATTTTAGCACTCACCCCGAGAAAATACAAACATAGATTTTTTTCAAGGTGAAAAGCTGAAAATAAAATTTCTGTATTTTCGTTAAGCATTATGTTAAATTGCAGTGTTTGAGTTATTATTCATTGCAGAAACCTTGACGACACTAATCCAAAACGTTGGGGAAGGGCAAATGGAAAAAGAGAGATTTTTGGAAAGCTTTATCGGCGGAATCGAGAATTTGCCAACACTTCCCGGCATTGCCATTAAGATATTGGAGGCAGTTCAGAAAAATGAGCCCGATATAGATGAGATAAGTAATATTATATCAACTGATCCGCCATTGAGTGCCAAGGTTCTGCGGTTGGTCAATTCTTCATTTTATAATCTGCCGTCCAAGATTACTTCGGTCCATCACAGTATTAACATGTTGGGCCTTAACGCGGTGAAAAATATAGCTCTCGGTTTTTCCCTGGTAAATAATTATCAAAAAAAGCAATCGAACGGGTTTGATTATACCTCTTTTTGGAAAAATTCACTTATCGGTGCCGTATCTGCAAAATTACTTACCGAAAAATTGAACCCTGAATTTTTAGATAATGCTTTTTTCATGGGCTTGCTGCAGAATATAGGGACCCTTACATTGGGACACTGCATGCCCGCACAATATCATCTGGTCGTGTCTGAAATGGCGAAAGCAAACTCGGAGTGCCAGCATGCCGAAGAATACATTCTGGGTTATAACCATCAAGAAATAGGCGAATATCTGATGAAGTCCTGGGGATTGCCCGAGACTTTATATATGCCTGTGGGATACCACCATAGTCCTGAAAAGTTAGCTTCCACCCAATCCAGCATCCAGGTTCTCACCAGGATTCTCCATTTGTCTTCCCTTTTTATCGATTTGTTTGATGACAAATCAGGGGGATTGAATCTTTGGTTGATTAACCATAGTATTGAGGCCTATGGCTTCGGAGCGCACACAGATGTGGATCAAATCGCGCAAGACATCCATCAGCAAGCCCGGCAGGTATTTCCTATTTTTGAAATCGACCTCAAAGATGACGCTGAATACGCCCAAATTTTCCAGGCTGCAAAAGCAGAGTTGTCCAAACTTTCGACTGAAATGGTAAACACCCTGTTGGCACATAAAAATGAAATTAAAATGCTTAAACAGCAAGTCGTCCGCGATGGCATGACTCATCTTATCAATCACCAGCATTTTCTGGAGCTTTTGTCACAGGAAGTATCCCGAGCGGAAAGATATAAGCATACGCTGTCACTCCTGATGGCAGATATTGATCATTTTAAAGCGGTCAACGACGATTTCGGTCATCTTGCCGGTGACCGAGTCATTAAGGCTGTTGCCGGCTGCCTGACACAGGAAATAAGAGAATCAGATCATGTTGGGCGGTATGGTGGTGAGGAATTTGCTATCATATTGCCGGATACACAAAGTCAGGACGCCTACATCGTAGCTGAAAGGATCAGAAAGGCAATTGCTTCCTTAAGAATCAAGCATGAGGATAATTTGATTCAATTCACCATGAGCTTCGGTATTGCATCTTATCAAACTGAAGAGAAAACTGCTTCAGATAAACTTATCAAAAGAGCTGATAGTGCACTGTATCAAGCAAAGAAAAATGGCAGAAACCGGTGCTGTGTTTTTGACAGCGCCTGAGTGGTACGGAAATAAATAATCCCGATGTGCTGTTTATAACCAGGAAATTGAATTACCCGATCCTATTTGCGATGGTGTTTCTTTGGTTCTAATTTTAGACCGCCGCGACGATCCAATACCCTTCTACGGCCTGGACCTTTTCTTCTATCGAATCTCACCCCTATTCCTTGCGGGCTCAAACGGACAACCCAGCCTTTTAATTTGACATCCTTTTTTTTATCATCCCCGGGAATCACAAGCTGAAGCAACTGTCCCAAATAAAATTTTTCCCTGGTTATGATATGGGCACCGCCACGGCTTATATTCGTAATCAGACCCTCGTAGTTTTTATTTTTAGATACGAAAAAAAATACTTTGCGGTAAGGTTTTCGGGGATGTTTTCGAGGATCTTTTTTATTTTTAAATGCATTGCCTTGGCTGCTCGATTGGCGAAGCTTAGTCTGATCGATAGATTTTACCAGGCTGTTGATCGGATTAATTAATTTAGCCCCATAACCGAACCGAAAAGAGGCATTTTGCAAGTCTTTACGCCATTTTATTTCAACATGGATATGATCTGTATTATCGTTGATTGGAGATGCGGAATTTTTTAGTCCGATAAAAATGTCCTCCCCAGGATAGATAATTTGATCGGATTCGAAATATAGCCCCTCCTTACTGAGGTTATACATTTTGGCGTTGTAAAAAATTTCAGGTAGCAAATTATTGTGCCATATGACCGCCTCGCACCTTAAGCGTCTATCCCTTCTCTGATCAAATTTTAAGTCCACGATTTACCTCGACTTATGAAATATCATCCGGATATCTCGCCGTTAAAGACATAAGCCCCCAACATTGAGTAAATAGATTGGTTCTGAACCATCATCAATCTCCGGCAGCATTTTGAGAGCGCTAGTCCGTAATATTTTTTTTGGTAATTGCTACCGGAATCTCTTTTTTTCTCGAACTATCGAGTCCATTTTTAACCAGCATTAGCATTTTATTACTCATCGAATTCATCTCACGCGCCATTTCAAATTCAGATGCCAGCTCCGGGTTCAGCGTTATGGCTCTGGTCCACCGCAATTTTTTAAGGGTAGTTTCCGGGAACAGTTCAAAACCCTGGGGCGCATTTAAAATAGCGTCGACTAAGAGGGGATTACTCCCATCGAATAGTGAATCTCCGAAATGAGATTTGATTTGGGCTTCAGTCATGCCGGATAGCCTGTCACGAACTTCTCTTTCACGTAAAAATTTCAGCAGAGAATCAACATCTTTAGCCGACTCTGACGCATTCAGTAATTTGGCTTGCAGTTCTTGGTCCAAGTTGAGGTTAGCTCTTTTGGTCTTTATAACTTCAAATTTGCGGCCGGCATTTTCCAGCACTTCCCGTCTGGCAGTCCGCTTTGCATGTTCATCAAGATTCACATTATTTTCGATTATTTCTATTTCCCTGTTAACAAAATGGATCAGCGTTTCAATAGTTCTGTATACTTGCTCGATGGAAGTTGCCATATCAACCGAAAGATTTTGCCGGGCTTCTTCCAAAATTTGATGGGCCTGTGATAATACGTGCGCTAACATCATTTGATATCCCTTCTACCCAGATTAAAAACATTGACACCTTGGCGTTGAAAACCGCCGGCTTTTTGCATGGTTAGGGTTAATCGGCTATATCGTCATTTTTTGCGGAATATATTTAAATATCGACAATTATTTTAAAAGCTTGATGAAAATGTGAAAAATTATGGCGGTACGCAAACGGAAATAAACTCCAATGTTGCTAGACAACATCGATTATTTTACTGAGGTCGACGTTTAGCAATTTTTCTGCGATCTAAGCCGGTTCTGCGATCTAAATCATATCTGCGCTCCCGGTCTGCTCTTCTATTAAAACTCACTCCGACCCCATTCGGATCCAGACGCACAATCCAGCCTTTGAGTCTGACACCTTTGGTATGTTTGCTTCCATGAATAATTAGACTGATTCTTTCGCCAAATGAAATATTTCTTGCGGTTTCGACAAAGACCCCCCCGCGGCTTATGTTTGTAGCCACGCCCTTGAGATGTCGATATTTATGTGTAATAAATAATGGTTTATGACAAAGCCTTCTTGGATGTTTCCTTGAATCTTCAATGACCACTATTTACCTCTTGATCCTTTGTACCCAAGTTCAGATGGTTAAAAACAGCCTTCTAGTTCTACTTTGTCATATTTATTTTTTACTTCAACTCCTTGTCATAACAACCTGACATCACTTAATAAGCGAATGCCTAAAGTGATCTAAAATGACTAAAATGACTAAAATTAGGGAAACGCTACGCTCTATCTTTTTTATAAAATTGAAAGGATACCACAATTTTAGCTCATTTTAGTTCATTTTAAATTTTAGATCATTCTCTAGATGAAAATGACAACCTTTTGAAATTCAAATACATTGTTTTGCTTTGATAATGTGACAAAGTAGAACTAGCTGCAAGAACCATGCAAAATCCATTAAAAATGAATTCATTTTATTATCGGGAAATTTCAAAACCATTAGAATTTTCAGTTTTGAAACTCAATTCTACCATAAACCATTAAATATTTATTAAATTCAATATATTAATAGAATACACGCCACTTCCGTCAACCCTTCTGCATCCAATCCGTCTTCACCGATCAATCCGCCATGCCAGATTTAAATTTAAACCTTTCGATGCCTGTAAGTATTCGAAATATTGGATTATGAAATGGATTGGATACAATTTGATTACTTGATTACACAGTCGGAAAAATCAATTGCTGAAAAATTTGCCAAAGATTGTTAGCCCTGTGAGGTAGTCATTTTATAAGGTCATGATCAGACGGACGAGAGCGTCAGTCATCGTCAATGCTCAATTTACCCTTCAGGTTAAAGTATTCCACCCAGGCTGCCGATATTTTATTTCAGGTTTTTCGTCTTTATTTGTAGTAACTAATTTAAATCATAATAAAACCGATCTAAACCAAAGCGATGACCGGCCTCCCTTTACTTAAGGATCGGCAAGGTGGCCAAAACCATATCGCGGGGCGCCATTGTCAGAGGCAAGAAGCTGGACGGAACCAAGGTGGAAATCATCTCCACACCGACACCGGAAACCAACGGAAAACCTTACCAATTTGATCCTTTTTTCACCACCAAAGGGACGGGGAAGGGAACGGGTATGGGGCTTTCCGTAGTTCACGGCATCGTTAAAAGCCACAAAGGAGCCATCATCATGAAGAGCGAACCGGGGAAGGGGACTACCTTTGAAGTATATCTTCCGGTCAGTCAAAATAATGTGAAAATTACCACGGAGGCCGGCACCGAGCTTGCCACCGGAAATGAGCGTATTCTTCTGGTTGACGACGAACAAACGCTGGTGGATCTAAACCGGCAGATGCTGGAGCGTCTGGGTTATTCCGTCGAGAGCCTGACCAGCAGCATTGAAGCCCTGGAGATGTTTAAAACCCGCTCGGATGAGTTTGATCTGGTGATGACCGATATGACCATGCCGAATCTGACAGGAGAAGAACTGGCCGGAGAACTCATGAAAATCCGCACCGACATCCCGGTCATCCTGTGTACCGGATTCAGTGAACAGATCACGGAAGAACAAGCCAAAGAATTGGGTATCAAGGAATTTATCTTAAAACCCATCATGATGAACGAGCTTGCCGAAATCGTTCGATCGGTGCTGGATGGGGAATAAGGCGGATAAATGCTAAGTTATTGTTACGCCTGAGGACGGAGGAAGGTTAAGCAAAAAAAATGAACTTCGAACATCTCTCAAAACAACCCCTGCAGATGAATATAACCTTTGAATGTTTACAAAACAGCTTAGCTTTCATGGGGATTACCCGGATGGCGGTGCCACCAGAATTCGGGGCCAGGAATTGCTTTAAAACATCATAGGAGGGATGGTGAAAGTAA
>CAMYLH010000126.1 GCA_947259065.1 uncultured Desulfobacterales bacterium | reverse complement strand
TTTACAGAAGAAGAAAACGACAGACTTCCTTTAGAAAGCCTTGAAGCCGGCGCAGATGATTTTATAAAAAAACCCGGTGAATTAGAAGTTCTCTCTTTAAAAATTCAGCGGGCTATTGCGAAGACAAGTTCTCAGGAGACCAATAAAGGTGTAAGTGGATCTTTACATGAGATGAGTGCCACTGATTTCATCCAAAGTCTCTCTGCCGGCGAAAAGAGTGTAAAAATAACCTTAGAAAACGAAACGGAGAGCGGACATATTTATATTGAAAAGGGAAACATTATCCATGCTCATGCAGGCGATCTTGAGGCTGAAAATGCCTTTTATAAAATTGTCGTGTGGGAGGAGGGAGGATTTCAGATTGTCCCCTGTGCCACATTTCCCCCTCGAACGATCCAAGGTCCCACCATGTCCCTTCTGCTGGAAGCCTCGCGTCTTGCGGATGAGGCCATGGGAGGAGATGATATTTAGGCGCTAAAAGATATCTTCGTGTGCTGATGATAACCCGTTCGGTTCCGGTTTGTTCTGGTAAGGAGAATGATTTGAATCTAAAATTAAAGACCCAAAAGAGGCAGGCAGAAATCAAGTTTTCCGATGGTCATTCTATATGCGGTCACTTTTTCATTTCACCTCATCCAACGGGTCTTGCCGGAAGCGAAAACGTCATCGAACTCCTCAATGATGATCGGTCCTTCACACCATTTAAGATAGCTGAAGGCCAGATCTCGTTGTTGCAAAAAGAATCTATTACGATGGTCAGAATGGCAATCAGTGAAATGCCAAAAGATTTACCCTACCAGAACCGTACCTTCGCCAAGGTTTTTTTATTATCCGGCAACATCCTGGAAGGATATGTTTTTATTGATCTTCCAAAGACCCACACACGACTTTCCGATTTTCTTAATTTCAGTAAAAGGTTTTTTTTTATTGAAGTTGATGAGCAGGATTTCTTGGTAAACACAAAGTTTGTAAAAATGGTCATGCCCGGTTTGTAAATGGTGTTTTGTTTTACACCGATTGATTGTGCCTACCCTTAGAGCGGGGTGGTATGAAATCTGAGGGGTTGATTCACTGAAGCCTACTTCGATAGAATAGCAATGAAGCTACGGCTACCCATTTGATTGATACACAAGAAAGGTGCGCGTGGTTTTGTATTCAGAAATTCAAAACTCGCAACTCTATACTTCCAGCATATGATAACTCGAAGATTTGTAACCTTTGATCTTTTGTATGTGAAATGAAAGGATACGGCATTCAAAATTTTCAACGAATCCTTTTAATTTTCGTCTCGCCGTTCGAAATTTTTTGCTCTGGATGGTTTTTATTAACTTTTCAGTATCACGAACTCTGCCCTCACAAATAATATGCGGACCGTCTCCTAGCAAAACTTCCCATTCATCGGCTACTGAAATGTTGGACTTTTCCAATAACGGATAGTATTCATTGATGACATAGTCTTCATATTCAGCTTTGGTTTTACTGATGATATTCCACATCTGGTTGAATTTAATAGTATCTCTCTTAAAATCAGGTGTATATGAATCCTTCCGTCCGGTGGGGATGAGCACTTTTGTTTTATATGCTTTTACGTAATGGAGCAGATTTTCCCGTAACTCCTTAAAGCCTGGATTCATCAAGGCCTTTTCAATATGCTCTAGATCATTGCTCATACTTTCAACGATCATTTCACTGTAACTGCCAACAATGACCGACCAACCGGCGACAACGTGAATTCCAAGGGAATTTATTCCTGGTATATATTCCTTGATGATGAATTTTCCATATTCTTCTCGTTTTTCACTGATGATTGTCCAATATTGATTGAATTTTACCGGCATTATCCAACCCTCCTTGACATTTTTTAAATGGAAACGTCAAATGAACTAGAATGATACCATTGAACTATCGCAGGCATATTGGAATGTCAACGGCGAATTCAGCCAGAATTCATATTACAGGACTCTTATTTCAAAAAATAACGGGGTTCTATACGTCTTGTTTATAACATTTTTGCGAAAGCGATAATCCAAAATACCCATTCATTTGCTCATTGTATAAAACCGGAAGGGTCTCATTGGGGATACCTCTTCAGCTTTGAGGCGAGGCATTTGGCTGCAGCGTAGTCCGGACACACAGAAGCCTGCAATAGTCAATCGGCAATATTCTGACGATTCATAAAATACTGACGCAGATTTATTGCCGTTTTTTTCTCCTTGCCCTAGCATTGAGACCATTAACTATTTGGAATATAGCACAAAGACCTTGATCCTTCTGAATGGCATGATTTTTGCGTAAAATTTGCGTGAATAGATGTCATTGAATTTAAATGACTTCGGCAGAGCAACAGATTTCTAAAATAAGCCATAAGGAGGAAGGCAAAGATGGCAAATGACGGATTAAAGAAAATGCTTGTCATATCAATTGCTATATTTCTGACAATACCATCGGTTACCCGGGCCTCAGAATCAAAACCAATTTTAATCGGGGCCACAGTATCCTTGGAAGGAAAATACAGCGAACCATCTTTTATGATTCGCAACGCATTCAGACTCTGGGAACAGGAAGTCAACATCCGCGGTGGGTTATTGGGAAGACCTGTCAAGTTGATCCTGTATGATGATAAGAGCCAAAAGAAACGCGTTCGTCAGTTGTACAAAAAGCTTATTTTGGAAGAAAAGGTGGATCTCGTGTTTTCCCCCTATGGAACTCCTTTGACCCTTGTCGCATCGGAAGTCAGTGAACAACACAAGATGGTGATGCTGGCCTGCGCAGCCTCAGGAGAACAGATATGGGAACGGCAATACAAATACGTTTTCGGCGTGTATGCGCTTGCCAAAAGATATTTCATCGGCCTGCTGGATTTGATGGCCCGCGAAGGATTCGAGAAGGTCGCGGTTCTCTATGAAGACAGCCCATTCCATCAAGACGTGGCAGCGGGCGCCGCTTTTTGGGCGAAACGATTTGGAATCGAAGTTACCCTCAAAAAACCTTTTGTTAATGCAACATCGGAGTTTCCTAAATTATTGAAAAAAACCATGGATGTAAACGCCGATGGACTTATCTTTTCCGCCTATTCGCAAGAATGCCATCAGTTTCTGGATCTGATAAAAACAACAAACTACCGTCCCAAGGTTTTGGGTATGACGATTGCTCCCATACACCCCGACTTTTTTAAAAAGGCCGGTATAGTCGCTGAAGGAATTTTTGGACCATCTCAGTGGGAACCCGATGAAAGGATCCCTTTCCCCGGAACCAAAAAGTTCATAGAGGGATTTATTGCCTATGCGAATAAGGTCCCTTCATACCATGCGGGTTCCGCCTATGCAGCCAGCCAGATTTTTGAAAGAGCAATAACTCAAACCGAGTCTCTAAACCATAACCAAATCAGGGAGTACATCCGTACAATGGATACGGTAACGGTTATCGGACGTTTCAAGGTTGACCACAAGGGAAAACAAATTGGTCACAATCCCATCATGATTCAATGGCAAAAGGGCGAAAAAGAAATCGTCTACCCGACTAAGATGCAAACGGCATCTGCCCGATTCTAGCTCACTCACCATGGTATCCTTTTGAAAAAAAAATATTCATCGCATATTAATAAAAACCGGATTCTCTTATCCATTCTTCTGCCTGTACTGGGAATTGGTTTAATTATCTCGGCTGTTTCAATCTACTATTTAACCCCCCCCCTCTTTTCTTTAATACAGGACCGGGTCGATTCCGAGCTGAAATTGGCTTCTAAAATGGGCATTCGAATTTGTGAAAACAATTTAAATTACCTGATGGAGCTGAGATTGGAAAATAACCCTGAAATGAACGCTGCGCTAAGGAAAGAGGCCGCTGAGGAAGTTAAGGGAATAAGTCGTCAGTTTCAAATGGTTCAAATGATGGTAATTGAAGACGGGCGGACAATATTAGGATCTTCTGTGAACATTGAGAAAACGGGATTCGATTTTCCGAAATTTGACAGAAAAAGAACTGAAATTACGACACAGGATCTCTGGGGCAACACAGTACGGATGCACTATTTATATTTCCCTTTTTGGAACTGGCACATTGTCAGCTTCATACACGAAAGAGATTATCTGAGTCCTGTTCACCTGGGGAAGAAAATAGTCTATTTGGGTACGTTTGGGGTTCTATCTACTGTTTGTATGGCGCTATTTATCGTACTCAATTTTTTTGTCAATATACCACTTAAGAAGGTGATTAAAGCCACGAAGGGGATCGCTGAAGGAAAGTTCAGAAAACTGGATATGAACCGCAACGACGAAATCGGTCAAGTGGTTCAGGCCTTTAATTCTATGGTAGATAGCCTGAATAGAAAGGCCTTGGAAGTTACTAAGCTTATCGGCGCAGTAAGTGAATCCGAACAAAGATATAGAATTCTATTCGAAAGTGCTGTTGAGGGTATACTCGTAACTGAGATAGAGACCAAAAAATTCAAATATGCCAATCCTGCCATCTGCCGGATCATGGGGTATACCGAGAAAGAGTTCGAGCAGATGACCATAATCGATATATATCCCAAAGACAAATTGGAATTTGTGATTTCTCAATTTGAAACCATGGCAAAAGGGGGAACAATCATGACATCGGACGTTCCGTGTTGTTGCAAAGACGGAACGATCATTTACGCGGACATAAAAGGGACAAAGATTTTAGTCGACCAAACAGAATATATCTTAGGCCACTTCTCAGACGTTACTTCGCGTAAACTGTCGGAGGATGAAAATAGAAATTTGCAATCACAGCTTCAGCGTGCTGAAAAAATGGAAGCCCTTGGCATGCTGGCCGGAGGTGTCGCTCATGATCTCAACAACATTTTAAGCGGTCTTGTGAGCTACCCCGAATTGCTGTTGCTCGACCTTCCCGAAGACAGTCCATTGAGAAGTCCAATTTTGACGATTGAGAGCTCAGGGAAAAAAGCCGCGGCGATTGTGCAAGATCTACTAACTTTGGCGCGACGAGGCGTTGCTGTTACTAAAGTAATTAACCTCAATGATGTAATTAGGGAATATTTAGGATCTCTTGAACATCAAAAGCTTAAAAAATTTCATCCCAACAACACATTTGAAATCAACCTGGATGGGGATTTATTTAACATTACCGGCTCACCCGTGCATCTTTCAAAAACAGTAATGAATCTGGTTTCCAATGCTGCAGAAGCCTCACCGGATGGCGGCCGGATAACCATATCCGCAAAGAACCAGTATGTGGATCAAATAATCAGAGGTTTTGACGAAGTCAAAAAAGGCGACTATGTTGTATTAACTGTGACCGATGAGGGGGTAGGCATTTCTGCTGAGGATAAAGAAAAAATCTTTGAACCTTTTTATTCCAAAAAAGTGATGGGCAGAAGCGGGACCGGATTAGGGATGGCGGTCGTGTGGGGAAGTGTCAAGGACCATAACGGATATATCAATGTGGTCAGCACAGAGGGAAAAGGAACGGAATTTAAGCTTTTTTTTCCGGTAACAAGAAAGGAAATAGAAAAACTCAAAGCAGATAACTTGATTGAAGCGTTCACCGGCAATGGGGAAAAAATTTTGGTAGTTGATGATGTTCCCGAGCAAAGAGAAATTGCAGACATTTTGTTAACTAAGCTTGGATACTCGGTTACCACAGTCTCAAGCGGTGAAGCGGCAATCGAGTATATGAAAACGAAATCGGCTGATCTGTTGATTCTGGACATGATCATGGATCCCGGTATCGACGGTCTCCAGACTTACGAGAACATCCTCAAACTGCATCCGGAACAAAAAGCGATTATTGCAAGTGGCTTCTCGGAGACAGATCGTGTTAAAGAAGCACACAGACTGGGAGCAGGCCAATATGTGCGAAAACCATATGCCCTAAATAAAATGGGATTGGCGGTCAAAAGCGAGCTTCAAAAGCAGGCATTTGGGGACCCTTCCGTAAGCCTTCCCGGTTAATCACTGACAAAATATTTTGTTGCACATGATATTTTTTTAATAAAACTCCTGCCGGCATTTCAGCTTCAAACCTATCTACCATTGTAAGACCCCATCCATTCTGAAATTGATCATCAATCATCACAACCAGTACCAAATCGACTGAAGCGAACAAGATACTGCCAATGATGAATCGGTCAAGTATCCATCAAAACCGACAGATCCGATAAAACAAAGATCAACCCCAACCGGCCATCCGGGAGGGGGACAAATGGAGGCGTAAATGAAAGTGCGCATCAACGAGCAATGCATGGGCGACCGCAACTGCAACAAGCTTTGTCCGGAAGTTTTCGAATACGACGAAGACCAGCTGCTGTCTATTGTCAAGTTTGACGAAATTCCCGATCAATACAAAGATCTAGTCCGACAGGCTGCCGTCGAGTGTGTACCGGAAGCCATTGAGATCGAAGAGTAAACGGCCGGATTTAACTGCCTTCACTCCTGCGGGTGCAGCTCGCCGCACTCAGCAATTTATACGGAAGAGATCAGTGTAGTTCGAGTACCAATTGCTCAATTCAGGGTAAAGTTGGTAAAGTATCGATGAACACAACGATTACCGCCTGCACGATGGATTGTCCGGATGCCTGTTCCCTGGTAGTGGACCATCGTGAAGACAATCGCATTATATTGCGAGGTAACCCGAAGAGCCCTTTTACCGACGGGTTCACCTGCCGCAAAATCAAGGATCACATCAATCGGCTGCAGCATCCCTCCCGCATCCGGCATCCGCTTTTGCGGGTCAATGACTCCTGGCGGCAGATTACCTGGGAGGAGGCGCTGAATCTATGTGCCGAGAAGATCCAGACCTTGCGCTCACAGCCCAAGGCAATCCTTCACATTAAAGGTGATGGGGCCAAAGGGGCAATGAAGGCAGCCACGGCGCTTTTCTTTTCAATCCTGGGAACCAGCCGGACCATCGGGTCGTTGTGCGATGCCGCCGGCTTCATGGCCTACATTCACGACTTCGGCTCACGGAAAAACAACGATATAAACGATCTGGTCAATGCCGCCCGGATCGTTAATTGGGGCAAAGATTTCTCCCGCAGCTCGGATTTCTCCCGCAGCTCGATCCACACAGCGGCCATCATCCGTAAAGCCCGCAAAAAAGGGACCCGGGTGCTGACCATTTCTCCGGGCGGAGACGGCAATGATTTATATTCAGACGAACGCATCCGTATCCGCCCCGGGACAGACCGGTTTCTGGCTGCCGCCGTTATCAGACAGTTATGGGAGGACCGGCAAATACCATCTGAATTGCTCAACCACTCGAAAAAGCCGGAAAAATTCCTGGATCTGATATCCGGCTGGACTTCGGAAAACCTGGCGCAACAGTGTGAAGTCAGCCCGGCGGATGTCGAGAAATTATGCCAATGGTATTGTCAGGATACACCAACCGCCACATTTGTCGGCGCCGGGCTACAGCGCTACCGGTATGGTGGTGAAAACGCCCGCTTTATCAATGCCCTGGCGCTTCTTTCCGGCAATATCGGTATCTCCGGCGGCGGCAGCTATTTTCACCAGCATTCCTACCGCAACCTGAACCTGAACTGGACCCAGGATGGCCGGAAAAAAGGCCGGCGATCGTTTCCAATTGCCGCCATCGGCCGTGAAATAGAAACTGCCAACAACCCGCCGATCAAACTGATCTGGGTCAACGGGATCAACGTCGTCAACCAGGCGCCGGACTCCCACCAAATCGCCAATGCCTTTGAAAGCGTTGCGTTTAAAGTGGTCGTGGATGCTTTCATGAACGACACCGCGCAGAGGGCGAATTTGATATTGCCGAGCACGCTGATGTTGGAGCAGGAAGACATCATCGGGTCTTACCTGCACGAATACGTCCAGTATGTCCGGCCGGCAGTGTCGCCGCCGGCCGAAGCACGTGACGACATGTGGATTCTCACCCAAATCGGCCAAAGGCTCGATCCCCCGGTCAAACTTCCGGACACCGAAACTTGCTTGCAAGAATCCCTGGACCGGCCCTATCTGAAGGTATCTCTCGGACAATTGCGTTACAAGGGATACGCCAAAGTTCGACCACCTGGACGGAAGATATCGCTTTCCCCTGATCCTGCACCCGGAACCCGTGGCGGACTCCCAATACCCCTTGCGGCTGCTGACATTGGTGCGAAGAAATGCCATTCATTCACAGATTTTAGCTGAAGATCAAAACGGCCTGCCCCGCGCCTGGGTCGCTGCCGACAACCCCCTGCTGCCGACAATCGATACTGACAGGGAAGTTTGGATTGTATCCTCCCTAGGCCGGCTGAAAGTAGCTCTCGACATAATGCCCGGGCTGCATCCCGGGGTGGTGCTTTATCGGCGCGGTGATTGGATGAATCGAGGCGGCGGTGTCAATCAACTCATCGCAGCCGGCCTGACGGATATGGGTTCAGGTGCACCGTTTTACGACCAGTATGTTCGGCTGGAAAACGACTAGACATCTCGAAAATCGTATAACTCGATTCATAAATATAGTTTATTAACTAAATTGTCTTTATGCCACAACATGAAATGATGGAGGAATTACAAATTTGACCCAACTACCGCAATCGTTGCACGAACTCCAGGCTATTTTTGACCGCTGGGCGCAAACCATTCAGAAAATCAAGAGCCATAATGAGCGCATCGCCTTCATATGCGCAGAGCTTCCCACCTTGTCGTTGGACCACCGGCTGCTAAAAAAAATCCTTGCCGAAATCGTCAAGGGGAAGCGGTACCCCGATGTCCGCCAGGCTACGATGTTTTCAAATGAGTTTATTCTGTACATCAACAATCAACGACTTTTTTCAGCGCGCCTATACATCTACGAACCTAAACAATATACACCCATCCATGACCATAATTCCTGGGGTGTCTACGGCTGTGTCTCTAAAAAGATTGAAGTGATCAGATACCGACGGCAAGACGACGAGACCAGACGAGGTTATGCCAGGCTGCAGGAATCCGAGCGGGTTTACCTGGAGCCTGGCGACACCTCGGTGGTTCAGCCTTTAAATGAGGGCATCCATCAGGCCGGCAATCCGGCTGCCGGTACCTGTGTGATGCTTAGTATTTATGGTTCACCCATCCGCAGACTGTATGTGAATGAATATGATCATATGCGAAACAGGGTCAGACGGCGTTATCCACCCCGGTTGGCAAAAAAGCGGTTGGCGACCCAGGCACTTGACACCATGGAGGGGATCGAAGGCTAGGCTGGTGAAAATCGACCCTAACGAAGCCCGCAAACTTAATCCCAACCCCCGGAGCTGACATCCTATGAGCCTTACACCGGAAAAACGGCAAACCCTCGACGCGATGATTAATGAAAAAGGATACACCGATTACAAGTGGATTGATCCTAAAAAAATTATTGTGGCACAGTGGGTGCGCATGAAATGCATGTTCGGCTGCAGTGAATACGGCAGAGGAGGCGCCTGTCCGCCCAACACGCCACCCGTGGCCGATTGCGAGCGATTTTTTAATGAATACAGCGATGCGGTCATCCTGCACTTTGAAGGCACGATGGACAAGCCCGAAGAGCGTCATTCCTGGTCCCGCAAGATCAACGCCGGGCTGGTTAAACTGGAGCGGGAAGTCTTTCTGGCCGGTTTCGAGCGGGCCTTCCTGCTGTTCATGGATTCATGCTGTTTTTGCAAGGAGTGTTCCGGAGACCGCAAGATCTGCAAGGAGCCGCGTATGGCCCGGCCGGCCCCGGAGGCTATGGCCGTGGACGTTTATTCCACCGTGCGCCGACTCGATTTTCCCATCAATGTTCGCACCGATTACGATCAGAAGATGGATCGCTATGCGTTTTTGATGGTGTATTAACAGCCGATCAGTCGCACTGGAGGAGAAAATAACAACCCATGCCGGATATGCTGATAAAATTATATGAACTTGACGATGACTGGCAATTCATTGTAGGTCAGAAAAACCGGGGAATCACCATCCGCAAACCCATCGGACCGGAGAAGCATCTCATCGTTCAGTGGGTCGCGGATAATTTCGATGTCGCCTGGGCCGGCGAAACCGATGCCGCCTTTGCCAACAGGCCCCGGACATGCTTTGTAGCCGTTAAAAATGAGACGATTGTCGGATTTGCCTGCTATGATGCCACCGCGCTTGGATTCTTCGGACCGGTCGGCGTAGATCGCCGCCATCGGCGAAAGGGTACCGGCACAGCCTTGCTGAAGGCCTGCCTGTTGGACATGAAGTTAAAAGGGTACGGATACGCAGTTGTCGGAGCGGTAAAAGATACCGATTTTTATAAAAACACCGTCGGCGCCCAAGAAATTCCAGGCTCAACACCGGGTTTTTACAGCACCTGGTTAAGAAAGCCTCAAACCAAATGATTTTGCTTTTTGCACGGGTTTCAATAAAAATTTTTTGATGATGCAGGGTATGTCGGAAGAAGACATCGAAAAGATCGCGGAAGATCCACTCCAAGCGCCGCTTGAAGATAAAGAACGCGATATGTTGGCTTTTGTGATGAAGGCGATCGGAACGCCCGATGCAGTTGCACTGGAAAATATGGATCATCTGCATGAGCCGGGTCGGACTGATTGCGACATTCTGGAAGCCCTGACACATGGTACCAACATGATTGGATCCAGCATTCTGATGAAAGCCTTTAAAATGGATCAGGCATGTTAGAACCTAAGACACGGATAACCAAGAGGGAAAAACATGCCGTATATCAGCATCGAAACCAATCAAACGATTGATCAGGCATCCAACCGGGACTTGATGAAAAAAACGTCTGCATTTATTGCCGAACTGCTGGGCAAACCCGAATCGTATGTCATGGTTGCCATAAAACCCGGAATTCCCCTAATCTTTGCCGGCAGCGACGAACCGGCAGCGTTTGTCCGACTCAAGAGCATCGGCCTGCCCAAAGAGCATTGCACGGAATTTTCCGGAAAGATCTGCGGCTTTGTGGAGCAAGAGCTGGAGATATCCCCAAATCGTATCTTTATCGATTTCAAAGATCTCGAAAGGAAAATGTTCGGCTGGAACGGCAAAACCTTTTGAGTTGTGTGTCAAGCCGATATCGACAGGCGGCTAAGGTCGTAGTATCGATTAAAAAGAAAAGGATCTTGGGCCAGATTCCTGCCCATAGGGCTATAGCCCGGCGGGAGGATCAGGTTTTCAATGTTATAATGAAATGGCATTTCTTATTGTTGTTGCAATTGTGGTCCTGTTCGGGCCACATCTATGGGCCCGGCACGTTTTGAACCGGAACAACCAGCAGGAATATTTTTCCGGTTCCGGCATCGATCTGGCCCGCATGATATTGGCGCGCCTGAATATAAAAGATGTTGCCGTGGAGGTGACCGATATTGGCGATCACTATGATCCTGTCGGAAAAACCATTCGCCTGACAAGAAAAATTTGCGGTCGTAAATCCCTCACGGCCGTGGTTGTCGCCGCCCATGAGGTCGGACATGCCATCCAGGACCATTCCGGTTATAAACCGCTTAAAACGCGAACCCGGATGATCGGCACGGCCCAAAAAGTGGAACGGTTCGGTGCCGCCATCATGATGGGGGTTCCGGTGCTAGCCTTAGTCACCCGTGTACCGTCCGTCGGCTTACTCATGTTTCTGGGCGGACTTGCTACCTTATGCATTCCGGTGCTGGTGCACCTTCTGACCCTTCCCACCGAGTTTGATGCCAGTTTCAACCGAGCGCTACCGATACTGTCATCCGGATCTTACATTCCCGAGGAAGATATTCCTGCTGCCAAAAAAATTCTGCTGGCCTGTGCGCTGACCTACGTGTCAAACTCCTTGATTGGACTTTTGAACGTATGGCGCTGGATCCGTCTTTTGAGAAGGTAGAAAAGAATAGGTTTTGCAAACCTCATCCATCGCCATTTCTGAGCCGGTGCTCAAAAAGTAAATATTGACAATAAAACCCATTTTCGTTATCCGGATACGTATGGGTTCTTAATAATCGATATCTCAATATGTTGAGCTATCGCCGGAGTCGCTACACTATCCACAATTTTTAATCTATCCGCATTGAGAAAATAACTTCTTATCTGCCCGGAAAGGTCACCGTATTGAGCCAGGACAGTCCTACATCAGGTTTGCAGCTAAGCCAACGCGATGAATTGCTCCGCAGAATCCAGGAACTGGAGGAGCGATGCCGCCGGGCCGAAGATGCACTTCGAACATCCGATGAACGGAATCGGCTCCTGGGTGAAAGTGCCCCATTCGGCATTATTGTCTTGGAGACCGAAGGCCGTGTGTTCGGTGCCAACCAGAAAATGCTGAACATGCTGGCCTGGCCGTCCGATCGGGATGTCACTGAGCTGAACCTACTGCAACATCCTCCCCTGGTGGATTCCGGAGTAGCCGCATCGTTCCGGCGCTGCCTGGAAAAAAAGACGCGCATTGTCAGCGATCATAGCTGTCTGCAAACCGCGGATGGATGCGAACATCTGCGCTATCATATCAGCCCGGTTCTCGAACCGGATGGCAAACTGTCCGGAATTATCGCCTTTGTTGAAGACGTCACGGAGCTCAAGCTTGCTGAGGAAGCGATTAAAGCCAGCGAAAAGAAATATCGTCTGTTGTTTGAATCCGCTCCGGTGGCCATGATCGAAAGAGACGCCGGCGAACTGAAACGGCACCTGGAGAAGCTGCGGGCCGAAGGCATCTCCGATCTGATCAGTTATTTTAATCAGAATCCCCAGGAGGTGGCCCGCTGCATGGGTCTGATTAAAACGGTAGATTGCAACCCCGCCTTTTTGGACCTGATGGAGGCTCAAACCTGGGATGAAATCGATAGTGGATTCAGACTCTCGAACAGTCCCGAGGAATTTATGCGTGTGGCTCGCGAAATCCTCCTGATGGTGGCGGACGGCAACCTTTCCCATGAACGCGAAGATACATTCCTAACTTTAAAGGGAACCCAAAAAAGTGTTCTGGGAAAATCCTTGCCGCTTTCCGGCCATGAAGATACCCTCAGCCGCATCCTCGTCGCCATGGTCGACATCACCAAACGCAAACACGCCGAAGAGGCGCTGCGCGCCAGCGAGCAACGCTTTCGCGAGCAAGCCTTGCGAGACAATCTGACCGGCCTCTTCAATCGCCGCTATCTGTACCAATCGCTGACCGACTTGATCGAACACGCCAAGGCCAACGGATCGGTGGTGTCCGTCATTTTCATGGATCTCGATCGTTTCAAATCCGTGGTGGACATATACGGCCATCTTAACGGCAGCCGCACCATTAAAGAGGTGGCCGCAACCATTCGCGAGACCCTCGAAAAACCGGCATACGCCGTAGCCTACGCCGGAGATGAGTTCGTGGTTGTCCTGCCCGACTTTGATCAAGCTCAAGCCGTGGAGCAGGCAAAGAAAATTCAAGCTTGGATAAGGAATCATGTTTACCTGCGTGACCAAGGCTTTGAGGTCCGCATTCAATCCAGCTTCGGTGTCGCCACTTTCCCCGATCACGCTGATGACATGACGAATCTGCTGGCGATCGCAGATCAGGCGCTGTTTGGCGCCAAAGGCTCCGGAAAGGACACTGTCAAGTCCGCCGGGATCGATTGAAGATAAAAGGATTTCATACTGCAATATTTCCTAATTTCAGGGCTCCTGACCTCAATTGGAAAAACTTCTCGGGAGGCCTTGATGTCTAAAGAATCTACAAAATTTGTAGCAAAAATCAGCGTAAATTCAA
>CAMYLH010000125.1 GCA_947259065.1 uncultured Desulfobacterales bacterium | reverse complement strand
GCGATGAGTAAAAGTAATCCCGCTGTACCTAAATCGGGCTGTTTTAAAATCAAAATAAAGGGGATAAAGGTTAATATGGCAGGTCTGAAAAGCTCCCGCAGGGTAAACCCTCTGGTATGGGCATCCTTTGAATAATAGCGCGCAAGCACAATCATAATTGCAATTTTAGCCAGCTCTGAAGGTTGCACGGAAATCGGACCAAGCGCCAACCAGCGTCTGGAACCACCGGCGGATTTCCCGAAAAGAAGAACCCATACCAACAAAAAGATACAGCCTATGTAAATTATCTGACCCCAGCGATCCAGTAGTTTATAGTTGAAGGAAAAAGAGACCACCATTGCAATCAATGCGGTTGAAAACCAGATGAGTTGCTTATAAAAAATGGCCATTTGCGGTGCGGGGGTTTCGGCAGTTACCGCACTGTACAGTACCAACAGGCCGGAGCATCCGATCAAAATTGCCAGACCCAGCAAACCCCAATCAAAATATTGTAAAAGTCGTCGGTCAAACATGGTTTATAAACACTTAGTCGTTTTGTATCGACTATTTTGGTCGATATTGATTGAAATGAACTAAAATTTTAGCTCATCGGTCTATTCATCCTAAACTGAGCGGGTCCAGGTTCAGAGTTCCGGGTTCAGAGGTTGTAATATCCTGACATTGCGTATGTTTCAACTTTACGCCGGGATTGGCCTCTTTCACCCATTGGGTGTAACAGCCTTGTGGGCCTATGGATGCGAAATCCCCTTAGGATGCATCCTTTAGGGTTCTTTAACCGGGAACCCTGAACGTTGAACCGCTTAACCCAGGTTTATCTAACCGCTTTCGCCTTCTTCAGCAACCCGATCTTGGTCTTTTGCTGCCCGGTCATCCGGTCGCCCGGCTCTCAAGAAAGTCTTGATCAATTCCGCTGCAATCGGGGCCGCTGCGCCGGAGCCGTGCTCTCCATGTTCAACCAGCACGGCGACTGCAATTTCAGGCGTCTCAGATGGTGCATAGGCGACGAACCAGGCATGGGGTCTCAAATGCGCCGGCCGTTCCTCTTCGGATCCGGTGTCATCCTTTTTACGGCTAATGACCTGGGAGGTTCCTGTTTTCCCGCTAATTTCAATATCCGCCAGCCGGCTGCCCCTGGCAGTGCCTTTGTCTCCGTTTACGACTTCCCACAACCCTTTCCTCACCAATTCCAGGCTGGGCGCACTCAAAGGCACCTTGCCGATAACCTGAGCTTTGCTTTGGTACACAATACGGCCGTCGGCCGTGGTGATGGATTCTAGAATAATGGGTTTGTACCGGGTCCCACCGTTGGCGATCGATGAGGTCAAGTCCACCATTTGCAGCGGGGTTGCCAGATTAAATCCCTGACCGATGGCAACCGACAGAGTTTCGCCTCTCTGCCATGGAATTCCGGTACGTTTTTTTTTCCAGGCCGCTGTTGGGATCAATCCTCTGCTCTCCTTACCCAGGTTGATCCCGGCGCGAGATCCCAGCCCACTTGCTTTCGCATACCAGGCCAGTCGATCAACTCCCAACAACTGGCCTACCTGATAAAAATAGACATCGCAGGACTGGGCCAACGCTTTGACGATGTTTACCTTGCCATGGCCGCCTCTTTTCCAGCAGCGGTATATGCGATTACCGAATCTGTGATATCCCGGGCAAAAAAACTCAGTAGATTCATCGATGACGCCCTCCTCCAGGCCGGCAAGTGCGGTAATAATTTTATATGTGGAACCGGGAGGATATTCACCCTGGATAGCCTTATTTTCCATGGGTCGAAATGGATTGGATCTCAGCGAATCCCACTGCTCATGAGACATACCGCTTGCAAAATAGTTCTGATCAAATGAAGGGCTGCTGGCTAAAGCCAGAATGCGGCCCGATCCCGGATCCATGGCCACTGCAGCCCCGGCAACACCTTGCAGAAGCGATTCGGCTTTTTTTTGTACAACATGATCAATAGTTAAATGAATATTCTGCCCGGGTTTGGCCGCTACCGTTTTTAACACCCGCACCACCCGGCCGTTGGCGTTGACCTCTACCTGGCGCCCACCGCGTGTTCCCTGGAGATTTTTTTCAAAGGCTTTTTCGGCGCCGAATTTACCGATGAAATCACCGCTGCGCCGTCCCGGATATTTTCCGCTGGCAAGCTCCGTAGAATTAATTTCACTTAAATAACCAATCAGATGCGCGGCATCTTTTTCATTCAAATAATGTCTTAGCAACTTCACCTTGATCGCTATGCCGGGAAGGTCGTATTTGTGTGCCTCGATGGAGGCCAGAGCATTTCGACCGATATCCTGTTGCAACAGGATAGGTTTGTAAGCAGAAATACCCTTGCTGGAGGACAATTTTTGCAATAATTCCTGGGGAGGGACATCAAGATGATGGGCCAGTTTTTTGATGGTTTTTTCTACAGGACGGGCATCTTTTAAGGTAATCGTAACATCAAAAGACGGACGATTTTCCACCAGCACTTGATTATTGCGATCGGAGATCAGCCCCCTGGGGGGATCAATGCTCTGCAGCCTGATTCTGTTGTTAAGGGATAGGGTTAGGTATTCTTCCCCCATTACAATCTGGAGATAAAGTAGCCGCAGCAAAAGGACGGTGAAGGCCACCAGCACACATATCATGGCACCGGTAACGCGTTGTTTGTACCAATCGCTATCTGCAGTTTTTAAATATTTGTCCACGGGGTTTCGATAAAACTGATAATTGAAAATTTATAAGCGTTCACAGGTTCAGGGTTCACCGTTCAGGGTTACCTTTCTTGCGTTAGCCTTGCTCATAGGGGCTAGCCCGCTGGACGTATGACGGGATTAAACCTCGAATGGCAACGCGCGTGCGTCAAGCATTATCATACACATCCTAAAACTCAATCCGCCATGGCCGGATTATGTATTGCTGATCCAACGCCACGTAAAGCTCACTGTGGACTTCGGTGCAAGACCGCTTTGCATACGGAAGAAAACGAACAACCTCTGAGTTTGTCTCCGAATCGAATCCTTGCGCAATATTGTGCATAGCTGAACCTGCAGCATCCTGAATCTGTCCCTTCAAGCCGAAGTCGTGAGCAAACTTGGTCTTCTTTATCAAGCCATAGACCTTGCGAGTTAGCTCTCGGTCAATTGCCATGCCTCAATATCCTCAAATCGGTTTATTCTCACGCGTTTTCCCTTCCGCCGTGACGTGGCACTGGCGCGGCAGGTCACAAAACTCACGAATCAACCGGTCAGATTTGACGTGAACCCTGAACCTCTGAACCCTGATCCCTGAATGGTTACGATATATACTATCATTTTATTTTCAGATTTTCATTTACTTATTCAAATTATATTCATTCTTCAATCTTAAATCGTCAATCAGTTAGCTCGCGCTGCTCTCTTGTGTGGGCATAAACCGCTTTGAAGCCGGCACCAACCCGACCTTGCGCGTTTCTAAAAAATAACAGAAACAAAGCTCCGGTGAAGATGGCCCAAAGAACTTGGATAGCGACGATTTCTGCAGCATCGCCGGCAAACTGCCGTCTGGATCCCAAAATGGCAAAGGCCCCTAACAAAATGAGGTTTTCAACCAACACGCCGCCGGCAACAATAAGGGTTATTATAACCAGGCGATTTCCAACCTGAATAAACGTGGTGATCCCTTTCACACCGACATACAACCAGAAGTAGGTGGTTAGGTAAAGCCCGAAGGGCCCCCCCGAGAGGTTGTCCATGATGAAACCTAAAAATAAGACAAAGGGTAAACTTTCACGAACAGGACGGGAAAGGCCGAGATAAACAATAAAGGGTATCAAAAGGTCGTAAAACTTGTCCAGCAGAGGTAAATAGGGCATTATCGTTGTTTGCAGGATGACAAGAAAAAGACAGGCACTGATATTAAAGAAATAGCTCATTGCCGACTCGCCCAATCATGCTTCTGGACTTCCAGGATCACAAGAACCTCTTCAAGCTTTTCGAAGTCGACAAAAGGTGAAATGATGACTTCATGAAAGATGTCAGCGTCATGCCCAATGACCTGGGACACGTACCCGATACGCAGCCCTTTCGGATATACACCGTCTAAACCTGATGACACAATGGTATCTCCGAGGCGAACGTCATTTTTGCGAAGCACATAGTCTAATCGGCATTGATCAGTCGACTCGCCCTTGATAACCCCCCGCGCTCTGGTTCTCTGCACCAAAGCATCCACTGCGCTGTTGCTATCGAGGATCAACATGACTTTGGAATAGTGGTTCGATACATCAATCACTTGTCCGGCAATTCCCTGGAGTATCACCACCGGCAAACCTCTGGTTAGCCCGTCGGCTTTCCCTTTATCGATGATGACGGTTTTAAACCAGGCCGAAGGATCTTTGCCAATCACTTCAGCTGCTACAACCCGCTCAGAGATATTTCTTTGAAAGTCGATCAAATCGCGCAGGCGGTCGTTAGCCAGTTCAGTCTCATGCCACTGGTTTTTGTTTTGGACAGCCTGACTCAATTCATGCATCAGGACATGATTCTCTCTTGCGACAGTTACAAGATAAAAGTAGTGTCGCCAGATGTCTCTTGTGAAACGAAGCGAGCGGGTAACCAGTTCCTGGAAAGGGGCAACAGCTGAGATCGCGATTCGCTCAATGCCGAATGCCGTGGAGCGTCTGCTGGTAACTGATAGGCCGATTATATTGACGGCAATCAAAACGATGAAGCCGACGATAAGCACCATTTTTCTCGAGAACATAGATATGCTTTGCTGCACTCATTTCCGCATTTTTGCGGGGAGCATAGTTGAATAATGGAGAATATTTTTAACCTGAGTTGAGCGGGCTTTTGCGAGGGGATGCGCATGAAATGGGTGCAGATCGGGCAAAAAAGCGCTCAATTTGAGTTTAAAAAAAAGCCACGGTTCCATCATTCCGCTATACCGCGATTCCATTGCTGAGGCAAAACCCAGATCTCAAATACCCCATTAATTTTTCTCCGGAACTGCGGGATAGATATTCGTGGACATAAATTATGAGTGTAAGTATTTTTTAATTTTTCGACAGGTTGCAGCATTTCAGGATTCAAGCTCAGGTGATGACGACTTCCCTTAACATCTCGAGATTATCCAGCGCCTTCCCCGAACCTAATGCCACGGTGGACAAAGGATCTTCGGTTACCGTGATCGGCAAGCTGGTTTCTTCTCGAAGGAGACGATCAAGACTTTTGAGGAGCGCCCCCCCGCCGGTCAGAATGATCCCCCGATCGACAATATCTGCGGATAATTCTGGTGGCGTCTGTTCCAGAGCTATTTTTACCGTCTCAACAATGGCATCAATCTGCTCGGAAATGGCGATGCGGATCTCTTCCGAATCAATGGACAGAATCTTGGGGATACCTGATGCCAGATCACGGCCCTTGACTTCTATGGTCTCCAAATTTTGCGGATCAGGATATGCATTGCCGATGGAGGTTTTGATCACTTCAGCCGTTCGTTCACCAATTAACAGGTTGTATTTGCGTTTAATGTATTGAATGATGGCGGAATCCATTTTATCGCCGGCAACCCGCACGGATCGGCTGTAAACAATACCTTTTAACGAGATGACGGCCACCTCGGTAGTCCCCCCCCCAATATCTACAACCATATTGCAAGTGGGTTCCGTAATGGGGAGACCGGCTCCGATAGCGGCGGCCATGGGTTCTTCGATTAGAAATACTTCCCGGGCTCCTGCGGACTCGGCCGATTCCCGTACCGCTCGTTTTTCAACCTGCGTGATGCCGGAAGGAACCGCTACGATTATCCTGGGTCGCACAAATGTTCGCCGATTATGTACCTTGTGGATAAAATGCCTGAGCATGGCCTCGGTTACTTCAAAATCAGCTATCACGCCATCACGCATGGGTCGTATCGCCGAAATGTTGCCCGGCGTTTTACCCAGCATATTTTTTGCTTCCAGTCCGACAGCCAAAACCCGGTTTTTATAACGGTTTCCTGTGCTGACCGCTACAACAGAAGGTTCGCTTAGAACGATACCCTTACCTTTCACGTATACGAGTGTATTCGCCGTCCCTAAATCAATAGCAAGATCATTTGAAAATATTCCTAAAATTCCATCTAAAAAAAGATTCATAATACCTCATTATCGCGCACTTAGATGTGCCGGTTTGTGAATTATTAAAACTCCAGCAATAAGGAATTCACTGAACGCTAAGCGCTACGCTTAATAAATTTTGTCGCTGGGATACGTATAAACTCTGTGGTGACGTAAGTTTGGTTCGCCGGGAGTCT
>CAMYLH010000124.1 GCA_947259065.1 uncultured Desulfobacterales bacterium | reverse complement strand
GCCCGCGAAGCACATGGTCGCCAGGTTGAATATTACAAATAATCCGTCTTGCGATCAAACCTGCTATCTGAACCACACACAATGGTTTTGAGTTATCCATCTCGATAACGACAGCATTATGTTCGTTTTGCAAGGAAGCCTTGTCTAGGTTCGCCGAAAAAAATTTCCCAGGATAATATTCTATTTCTTTTACCCGACCATCGTAGGGTACCCGGTTGACATGAACATTGAATACCGACATAAAAATGCTGATTTTCAGGGCTTTCCCGCTCACAAAGGGGCCGTTGTCAATGGTATCGGCCACAATGATTTTGCCGTCCGCAGGAGATACCACAAGGCCCTTTTCGGCGGGAATAATCCGGTCTGGATCTCTGAAAAATCCGCAAATACAAAACGTTATGACCAGAGCAATCAAAGTAAGGGTCGTAAGCCCCAATAAAGCCAGCACGGCAGTCGCAAAGGCCGCTGCGATGATCAGCGAATATCCGGCGCTTGCGATAGGAAAGGCCGTCCGCTTGGGAAGATCAGATCTGGTGAATTTATCCATTTTAATTGGGTATAAAAGCTATCAACGCATTAAGTCTGAATAAAAACTTTTTATTTAACAATCGCTGATCGCCTTGTCAAGGATAACCTTAAAATTTCAGCCAATTATCCATTTGCACCGGCTTTAACCTCGGCATCGGGTTTGCGAATATACTTAGGAACCAGTAATGCGACATCGTCGGATTGTTGTCTGTATAAACCGGACATACTTAACCAGGCGACAGAGGAGGCCCGAATCGTATGTTGACCCCAAGCTGCAAAATGCGCCAATTCACCCAGCTCGGCAGATATATGATCTCGGTACATCAGCACTGCGTTGCCGACAAATATACTCGGTTCCCGAATGCCGCGCACGGCCTCGACAGGTGAAGCGACCTTTTCAGTGCCATCTTTTTTTAATTCGTTATCTTTAAAGCGATAACGGCAGGCATAGACCTCTTTTTTGCGTGCATCCATTAGCGGGCATATCAGATAGGCACTTTGGGCAGACTGCCAGGCAAGGGCATCAAGGCTTGAAACCCCGACCACCGGCTTGCCTAAGGAAAAGGCCAATCCCTTAATTGTACTGATCCCGATGCGTAACCCGGTAAAAGAACCCGGTCCGATGGTTACGGCAAATCTATCCACATTCTCAGCTTTAAGGTCGGCTAGATTGCAGACGATGTTGATGATGTCCATTAAATGTCGGGAATGGGTCTTGTTGTCGACCCTGGTCAACTCGGCCAGCAGCGATCCATCGTCAATTATGGCGACACTGCAACTCTGCGTAGCCGTATCCAGCGCAAGGGTTTTCATGGTAACATGAGTCGGATCGTTTGGATTGATGATGATAGTGGATCGTTTTCGATTGCGGATCGCTGGTTACTGGATACCGGTCTCTGACATCCTTCTTCCGCCATCTGTTTGCTGAATTCTGACGCCTGCTTTTTTTCTTCTGACCCCGGTCTTCTCTCCCCCGGTCTCTGTCTTCTGTCTTCCGAACTCTGCCCCCTGCCCCCCGGCTTCTGTAATCCTGGCAACCAATGAATCGGACAGAACATCTTCCATGCGTCGTACGGGTATAAACGTAATCCTGCGCCTAATGTTTTGCGGAATTTCGGTCAGATCTTTTTTGTTTTTTTCAGGAATAATAACCTTGCGAATTCCAGCTCGCACGGCACCCAGGGCCTTTTCTTTCAAGCCACCGATAGGAAGGACTCGGCCCCTGAGCGTAATTTCACCCGTCATGGCGACATCATTGCGTATCGGTCGATCCGTCAGAGCTGAAATCAGTGCTGTCGCCATGGCAATACCAGCCGAGGGACCATCCTTGGGAATTGCTCCGGCGGGCACATGGATATGAATATCTAAATTGTCAAAGTCCTTCTTTTTCACGCCGAAAGAACCCATGTTGGCCCTGGTGTAAGTGACGGCTGCCCGGGCGGACTCCTGCATGACATCTCCGAGTTGCCCGGTAACAATCAATTCGCCTTTTCCGCCGATCAAGGTCGCTTCGACATATAATACCGCTCCTCCCACCTGGGTCCAAGCCAGACCCGTTGCTAAGCCTACCTGACTTCCTTCCTGATCCATTTCCGGAATATATTTGGCAATTCCCAAAAATATATGCAAATTGCCTTTTGTAATCTGAAATCTCTTTTTCTTGCCCTCGGCGATTTGGCGAGCTACCTTACGGCAAATGGTGCCAATCTCACGCTCAAGATTTCTAAGACCTGCTTCACATGTGTATTCACTGATGATCTGTCGCATCGCACCTGCGCTAATCGACAGAATTTTGGGTTTCAACCCGTTTTCCTTAATCTGACGGGGAAGAAGATGTTTAGCTGCAATTGCTGCCTTTTCTTCCTCGGTGTACCCGGAAAGATGGATCACTTCCATACGATCCAGCAAAGCCGACGGTATCGTGTCCGTAGCATTGGCGGTGAGGATAAACATGACCTTGGACAAATCAAACGGAAGGTTGAGAAAGTGGTCGCTGAAATCCGAGTTCTGCTCAGGATCGAGCGCTTCCAGCAGCGCTGAGGATGGATCACCCCGAAAATCCGACCCCAATTTGTCAATTTCATCCATCATAAAAATCGGGTTGTTGACCCCGCATTGCTTCAGACCCTGTAAGATACGACCCGGCAAGGCACCGATATAAGTGCGGCGGTGTCCCCGGATTTCGGCTTCGTCCCGAATGCCACCCAGGGAAATGCGAATAAATTTTCTTTTCATGGCCCGCGCAATAGATTGGCCCAGGGACGTCTTACCAACACCCGGCGGTCCCACAAAGCACAAAATCGGACCCTTCATTTTTGGGTTGAGTTTTCGAACACTTAAATATTCCAGAATACGATTTTTAACGGTTTCAAGTCCGTAATGATCTTTGTCCAGAACCTTTTTGGCCTGTATGATGTCGATCATATCTTTCGAGGACTTGCTCCAGGGCATATCCACCAGCCAATCCAGATAGGTACGAATAACCGTGGATTCCGCCGAATCAGGGTGCATCTGTTCCAGTCGTTTTAACTGTTTGGCTGCTTCCCTGCTGGCCTCCTTCGACATCCTGGCCTTTTTTATTTTCTTTTGGTATTCAACCAGCTCGTGGGCACTCTCATCCTGATCTCCCAATTCTTTGTAGATCGCACGCACCTGCTCCCGTAAAAAATAGTCCCGCTGGCTCTTAGAAATTTCATCCTTAACTTCCGATTGAATCTTAGCCTGCACGGTCGACAGCTGTACTTCTCGAGAAAGCAGGCCATTGACCTTACTCAGACGTTCTAGAGGGTCCGTAATCTCAAGCAGCTCCTGGGCGTCTTCAATTTTCAGCCTTAAATTCGATGCCACCAGGTCCGCCAGTTTGCCGGGCTCTTGTACGCTCTGCAAAATTGTGATGACATCGCCGGTCATCTCGCCGCGCAAGACCGAAATCTTCTCACAGTGCTCTCTGACGTTTCGCATCAAGGCTTCTGTTTCTAAACTGATGTCTTCAGTCGGTGGATCCGGGATCATTGCCACCTTCACGCGGTATAAGGATCGTCTGCGGGTATATTTCTCAATCCTTGCTTTGGCAAAGCCCTGAACGAGAACTTTGATGCCGCCATCGGGAAGTTTGAGCATCCGCAAAACCCGGCTGATAGTACCGGTTGTGAATATTTCCTCAGTATCCGGGTTCTCGATCGCCGGATCTTTTTGGGTGGCCAGAAACAGATAGCCCTCTTTGGCCACAGCCTCCTGTACCGCGCGCATCGATTTCTCGCGACCCACAAATAGGGGTAACACCATGTCAGTAAACATGACCACATCACGCACGGGCATCAAGGGCAGAATGCCAGGTATTTTTTCATTTTTCTCATCGTCTTCAATAATACTGATCAAATCATCTCTGTCAGTTTCGGCCATTTCCACTCCCGGGCGCTCGGTGGCAAGAATCCGAACACCTTCCAAATTTTAAAGCTACCAAACCCGGATAAACCGGAAAAAAGTGCCACAAAGGCAGAAAGACACAACGGGAACTTTTTGGCTAAAATTGATTTTTGTGTCTTGTCGTCTTGGTGGCGAAGATGTTTAGCCTTAAACTGCACAAAATTCACAATTTAGGGCCTGATTAACAAAACCCGATGACTGAATTGCCTCACTTCGGGTTTGTCCGATAATAATTTTAAAAACACGGATATAGAACTGAAGTCTAAGATAATACATATATTTTTTTTGACAATATCCCTTTGTTTTTTTTGTTAAACATGTCAAAATTATAGAATATAATATTCGAATTTCAAAAGGTTTTAATGTCAATAGATAAAATGAGCTAAAATTAAGGACTGTACATGTTGCCTTACCTGATCGAAGTATTCATCTTTATATTTGGTCTATGCATCGGAAGTTTCTTGAACGTCTGTATCTACCGGCTGCCGGCCTCAAAATCTATTGTTCATCCCCGCTCGATGTGTTCGAGTTGTGGCACGCTGATCGCCTCCTATGACAATATACCGATTATAAGCTATCTGTGGCTTAGAGGACGTTGTCGTCATTGCCGAACAAAAATTTCCTTACGATATCCAATAGTTGAGTTCTTATGTGGCCTGTTTGCCCTGGGGGCTTACCTTAAATTTGATCTGACCATTGAAGCATTGATATATTTTCTTTTTTTCGCTGCTCTGATGGTCGTTACCTTCATTGATCTGGATCATCGTATCATACCGGATGTCATTACCCTTCCCGGCATCCCCATCTGTTTTGCGGCCGGCTTCGCCCTACCGACCATCACTTATAAAGATGCGCTGCTGGGCATCCTTAGTGGGGGCGGCAGTCTGTTTCTTGTTGCCTGGACTTACAGTCTAATCACGAAAAAAGAAGGGATGGGTGGTGGTGATATCAAATTGCTGGCCATGATCGGTGCGATTGTGGGTTGGAAAGGTGTTCTTTTCACAATTTTTGTAGCATCTCTGGTGGGGACCCTGGCTGGGTTGGCCGTTATGCTGCAATCCCGCAAGGGTCTGAAACTGGCTGTACCTTTCGGCCCGTTTTTATCCATCGGCAGCATTACGTATATATTTTTTGGCACGCCCCTGATCGCCTGGTATTTTAACCTGTTGAGCTGAAATGGTTAAATGGTGTCAATCCCGGCTGGCCCGGGTTAGGGTTTAAACGGCTCGCCGAGGGCCAGCCCCAGATCCAATGCCTGCCGGTTCATATCCAGAAAATCTGGCGGAATCCGGGTCTCAAGGGCTTTCATAATGGACTCGGGAGTTATAAGCTCGGTCATACGGATAACCGAACCCAGCATGCAGATGTTAAAAACAATGGGTTTTCCGATTTTTTTCATGACGCTTTCATACATGGGAAGTTCTCTTTGCTGGGCATCAACTTTTTTCTGGGTTTTTACATAACGAGCATCCGTGATTAACAGTCCCCCGGGGCGAATAATCTGATAAAATTTGTTATAGGCGTCTTGGGTCAGGCAGACCAACACATTGGGCTGAATCACCTTGGGATAGTCAATCGTCGAATCGGAAATGATGACATCGGAGCGGGTGGCGCCTCCCCTTGCCGCAGCGCCGTAAGACTGAGACTGTACGGCGTTCAGGTTTTCATACAGCACGGCTGCTTCGGCCAGAATAATGCTCGCCGTGATCACGCCCTGGCCACCTGAGCCTGAAAAAACCATCCTGCATCTTTCCATGATTAGTTTCCCTTCATCGCTTTTTCGACGATTTTGTCATATTCGCTGCAGTATTCCGCTCTATCCGTTTGCACAAAGATACCCCGTTCAATCAAATCAGGATTTTCCTGTTTTGCCTTGGAGCCAATGGAGGTCGTATTTTCTTTAAACCACCTCACCATATCCACGGCATCACCGGCTTTGTTCTTGCGCCCGAAATACGTCGGACACTGGCTTAGAATCTCTACCACGGAAAATCCCTCGTGCAGGATGGCTTTTTTGATAATATCGGCTATCTGCTGAACGTGATAACTGGAGGTTCGAGCGACAAATGTAGCACCGGCCGCCTTTGCCAGCTCCACGACATCAAAGCTGTAATCAATATTGGCAAACGGTGCGGTTGTCGCCCGGATACCCGGACCCGACAGGGGCGAAAACTGTCCCCCGGTCATCCCGTAAATCCGATTGTTCATGACAAGGCTGTAATATCAATATTTCTGCGGGCCGCATGGATAAAATGGTTGCCGCCGATGGCCAGGGCGTCACCATCACCCATGGGAACGATAAGATTCAGCTCAGGCAGACTCATTTTCACACCGGTGGCAAAGGCCAGCGCCCGTCCGTGGATGGTGTGCAGTGTATGAAAGTCAACATAACCGGAAATTCTTGCAGAACACCCAATGCCGGATACCATCACGATTTCGTTTTTGCTCATCCCAAGCTTTTCGACGGCTTGCAGCATTCCGTTGAGCACCATCCCATGCCCGCATCCCGGACACCACAAGTGCGGGAAAAACCGTTCTCTGATGTAATCTTTAACTGCCATGGGTCAAACCCCCCTTCCCTGGATTAATCGAAAAATGTTCATGATATCCCTCGGGGTGATAAACACGCCGTCGATGCGGTTGGCAAGAAATACCTTTTGTGGTTCCTCAACCGACAGTTTCACCTCCCGCAGTATCTGGCCCATGTTTTGTTCCACAACAATCACAGATTTGGCTTCTGCACATTTCTCGCGCACAAGGTTTTCGGGAAAGGGCCACAGCGTCTGCAATTCCAGAAGTCCGAGTTTTTCTCCTCGCATACGTCTATTTTCCACCACATGCCG
>CAMYLH010000123.1 GCA_947259065.1 uncultured Desulfobacterales bacterium | reverse complement strand
CTTGAAAAATACCGCTTTATCTGAATTGTATATTTCAGATTGAGAAATCTGCATTCCTTCTTTAAAAATGAGAAAGCTCCAAATCTCCAGACGGCTTTTAATTCCCTTAAACGGATTTTAATGGTCGAAAAAGGTAATAAAATCAGGTGGAATACGCTCTCACTCGGCCTCTCACGCCGGTAACGCGGGTTCGAACCCCGCTGGGACTACCATTTAAATACAGAGAGTCGCATTTGCGGCTCTTTTTTTATCTCAGATACTGTTTTGAGGATTGCCAGTTACACTTCCAGTTCGATACAGGCTAATAATTCTCGCCAGTTGTCCAACCATATAAAGGGGCAATGAGATTAAGTCGAATGTTATGACACTCGTGGAATCCGCTTGTCGTTGAGAATGCTTTACTTTCTGAATTGAAGGATGATTGAGATCGAAACGAACACCTAGTCTGGCACTTTTGCTGTAAACAAACTGAAGCATCGATTTCAGGGTTCCGCTTTTTCCGGCTTTCACTTCTACCGGAGTAATTAAATCACCTTGTGAAATAACGTAGTCAACCTCGGCATTTGCCGATCTTTGCTGTCTTAACCAGTAGCATAATTCCGGTGGATCGCTCAGTCCTCTGAAATAAAGAAGATGTTGACCGATGAATTGTTCTGCCATAGCGCCTTCGTTGATAAGCTGCCGATCATCTATATTGGATATTGCCAACCAATCCAACCCACATATGCGGTTCATCAAACCAATATCCAAAAACAGGGCTTTGTATGTAAATTCATCGATTTCAGCTTGAAGGGGTAGGCCGGAACAGTGCGAGTGAAACACCGGGCTAATAACTCGGGCTTTAGACAGAAGTTCGATAGCGGACCTTATCTCACGCGCTGCCTCATCTCTGGAAATATTGCTGTACTTGATTTTCTTGCCGACCGATCTGGCAACAAAATTAAATACTTTTTGCAGTCGTAGCAGAGCCTTTTCAGTCGCATATTTCGAAAAATCATCGAGGTAAGTGGATATGATGGATCGATGAACCGGTATGATATCAGAGAATTGCCCCGATCTCAGATAATTCAGGATGGCTTCCGGCATACCGCCCACCAACAAATATTCCCGCTGTCTATCCAACAGTTTTTTTTGAACGGTTTTCGGTATATCATCACTGAAATCAAATTCAATTATGTATTTTAATAATGACTTGTCGATTTCTGATAGATATTCTTCAAACGTCATTGGGCCCAGATGAACATATTCGATTCTGCCAACCGGCATGGGAAAAGTATGCTTTGACAGGACAAATTCAAGCAATGAACCGGCTGCTACCACGGGTAGTTCCGGTAGGTCTTCATAAAAGTAACGAAGCGCTTGCAGAGCATTAGGCGTTGACTGTATTTCATCTAAAAACAAAATGGAACCGGGGCTTATGATTTTCCTGCCCAATAATCCTTCAAGTTCTTTGCTAATCAATTTTGTATCTAAAGTTTTAAATATGTTATTCAGTTCAAGATGTTGCTCCAAGTTTATTTCGTTCAATATTAACTTGTTTTCTTCAGCAAACTGGCGAACCAGGGTTGATTTCCCAACCTGCCGAGCTCCCCGGATTACCAGTGGTTTTCTCTGTTCGTTTTCAATCCATTTTTTCAAATGTTGCGCTGCTACCCGTTGCATAATCCCCTCTACGTTTGAGATACACCCATTTTTCGCACATATTATGTTCGTAAAAAGGGTATATGTCAAGCACATTATATTGGCAAAATCCTGCGGGGTCAAAAAAGTAGCTCTGGTTTAATTGGGGTTATTGGGGAGGTGGGATTATTGAGTGGAATAATTTAGTCCTGGGAGATTATAGGAAACATAAAATTATAACTTTCTAATCCTTTAACATACATCGACATTGATCGAAGGGCATTGACATGCAATAGATCCCAACGTATTATATTATCATACGTCCCTAAAGGAGTTCTACTATGACCACTGTACAAAAAAGCATTCGCCTGCCTGAAGAGGCGGTAAAAGAAATTGAAGCATTGGCTGCGGGGACTGGCAGAGATTTTTCCGGCATAGCCAGAGACCTCCTCATTGAAGCGGTAAAGATGAGAAGATGCCCCGGCGTCACTTTTGCAGATGGTCCAACCGGAAGGCGTGCCAGAATTGCCGGCACAGGGATTGATATCTGGGAATTTATCGCCACCTTCAAGAATTTGGGCGAAAAATACGATAAATTAAAAGAAACGTATCATTGGTTAAGCGATCCGCAGGTCCGATCAGCGCTCGCATATTATGCACTGTATCCAAATGAAATAGATGAAAAAATCACCCGCAATGAGGATATCACTCAAGAGCAGGTGATTAAACGTTTTCCTTTTTTATCAAATCCGGCGGGTAAGACGTGAAGCTTTACCTGGATGAAGATATCAGCCCTAAGGTCTCCGAAATTTTGAGAAAAAAGGGATCGGACGCGATCAGCGCTCATGAAACCGGGATGCTGGAAGCATCCGATGATGAACAGCTCTCCTTTGCGGCTGCTGACGGACGGACGATGGTGACCCGAAACAGGGATGATTTTATCACCTTGACGGTTCAATTCTTCAATGATCTGAAACCGCATAGAGGACTTATCATTGTTCCTCACACGATACCTGGATCCGAGTTCAGCAAATTAGCAGCTTTATTGGTTAGGTTTTCTAAAAATTACCCCCAAGGCCTGGAACCATACACCATCGAATTTCTATCGAGCAGTTTTTCAAAATCACATGGTTTGGTCAGGTAGGCGAAGGCTCCGTAATTGAATCCTTTCTGAATAAAAACAGTAAGTTTCCCCTTTCATTTTTTTAGTCTACTTGGTCGCACTTTGAAGCACCTGGGTTGCCTGCTCGAGAATTCCCTCCGGAAAGCCAACGATGGGGTAGATCACCAGAAATCCAATGATCCAGAGCAGCAGCATGGACAGTAGAAAAAATCCAAAACCGTATTTCACAAAATCAATCGCTTCAAGGGCCCGCTTATTGGTATCCGGGTAAACCCCCAATGCAAATGTCAGCGCATTGGCGGGAGACCCCACAATCAGGAAATGGGCATAGGAAGACGCCAATGCCACGGCCATGCCGATGGCCCACGGCTCACCGGCAACCTTGGTCATGATCCCCATGGGGACGACAATGGGTCCGATCAGGGCCACGGTGGCGGCGTCCGACATAAAATTGGTAACCAGCCCGGAGAAGCCGGACATTCCGACCCACAACCCGTAGCCTTGATCCATTCCAACCTGCGAAAGCGCGTTCAGAAAGGTAGTCGCCAGCCACAGGGCGCCGCCGCTTTCTTTCAGCAGGGCTCCCAGAGTCAGGGCCCCGCAGTACATAAACCAGGCGTTAAATGATATCCGTTCAATTATCTGCTCAAAGTTCACGGTTTTGAACAAAACCGGCACGACCAGGGCCAGCAGCGCCGGTCCGCCCAATCCCGTCGCTTCGCCGCCGAATATCCACAGGGCCACAATGACAAGGAGCGTCCCGGCCGTGACATACTCAGCATATTTCATTTTGCCCATTCGGCGCGTCTCTTCCTTGATATGTTCCAGTCCGGGGGTGAGATCCCGCGTCTTTATCTTCTTGCTGAAAAAAGTCGCCATATAGAGCAACAACATGGTGCTGCCGATTGGCACCAGGGGCCAGCCGTATTGCATCCAGCCGGAATAGGTGATCGGTATGCCGTATTCGGTAAAGAAACCCATCATGATCACATTACGTCCGCCGGCCGAAGGTGTTCCGGGTCCGCCCATATTCAGAGCAAAGCAAAGGGAAAAAAGCAGATATTTGGCCAGAGCCGGATCGTGGACCACCTCCCCTTCCGGGCTGGTAGCTTTCACCGATCCGTAATAGACCGCCATCAGCACCGGCACCATAAACGAACACATGGCCGGGGCCGACATAAATGAGCCCACGATTGACATGCTGAGGCACAGCACGATCATGGGTACCCAGAACCCTTTGGTCCATCCCAGCAGCCAGACGGCCAGCCGTTTATGGAAACCGACTTCGACCACCGTCGCTCCCAGGGCAAAAACGCCCAGCATGAACATCGGTGCATCGCCCGCGAAGGTCTTGCCGATCATGTTAAAAGGCAGAAGCCCGAAAAAGTATGCCATCAGGGGCATCAGAAGGCCCGTTACCCCGATCGGGAGAGCCTCGACGGCAAAAAAGACGACCGCCATGGGAACAATCCCTAAAACAATCATCGTTTTGGCGGCAGCCTCCTCGACGTTATGGGCGATCTCCCACTCAATCATTTTTTCGACATATCCGTATTGTTCGAGTACATCGATAAGCGATTGGGGCGTCGGTAAAATAAAGGCGATCAAAATGAAAATGCCAGTGCCAATCCCGATCCACAGCCCTTTCTTGGCGAATATGCCGGTTTTTTCCCCATGTGTGTCCATCCAAAAACTCCTTTTTCGGTCTCACAATAAAATTTGGGTTCTAAGGCGACCAGGATGTCTTTCATGGTTATTTTGCTAACAACCTTGCTGTCCTCATCCAACATCAGTACGGCACGGTGTTTATGATCGCCAGTAGCTTTTTCCATCGGCGACATATAGCATACAGATTCGCTCTTTGGCAAACACTGCTGATTGAGCGCAAACTAATTTCGAATTGGAAATGGACCAGGAAAATTCGGCTTTTTTAGGAGCTCATTTGTGCAAAATTCAATATTTTTAATTTATTTAAAAAAAAGTGTTGCAATTTATAAAAATATATGTTTATTTATCTAAACAGAAATTATCAACTTACGTTAGTCAGGTAAACCATATGACAACTACTAAATTTGATTCCTTTCTACAAAGAGTTTTTGAAGCGACAGGGATCACTTCGCAGACTGAATTAGCAGCCGCCCTGAACATTAACCGTTCAGCGATTACCCAAGCCAGGAAAAAGGATTCTATCCCTGACAAATGGATATTACAGCTGTATCGCTCCTTTGGGTTGAACCCTGACTGGGTTGAAACAGGATCCGGTCAAAAATTGCATAAACACTCTGATTCCAATGATTCCATATTTCATACCATACCGAAGGTAAGAGCCAGGTTGAGCGCCGGTGGCGGGTCTTTTGAAGTCGGATCCAACATTGAAGGGTATTATGCTTTCCGAAAGGACTGGTTGCGAACAAAGGGTACCATAAGCAATATGGTGTTAATGGATATCTTTGGCAACAGCATGGAACCTGAGATGAAGGATGGAGATACTATTCTGATAGATGAGTCCCAAAAAGATATTTTAGCAGGCGCTATATACGCTGTCGGAGTTGATGATACGATAATGGTTAAAAGGCTTGAGAAACACCCCAAGAAGCTTGTCTTGCTTAGTGACAACAAGGATTATTCTCCGATTTACCTTCAAGGTGGCGAAATAAATAGCGTCCGTATTATTGGAAAGGTAATCTGGATTTGTAGAGAACTCAGGTAAATTTTTTTGCCATTGCTGTTAATTTATATAAACTTAAGAATATTTAAATAAACGAAAGGGGGTAAAAAATGCAACAACGATTTTGTACTTGCGGATGCGGTATATGGGTCCAGTATCTATTCCCGAATATGAACTGCCAGATAATTTTCAAATCGAAAAAAGACCACCGGCAAGACTATTTGGTCAAGTGCCCTTGCTGTGGGGAAAAATTAAACATCGATATTCTTTGTTAAGCTCGACGTTGTAAGCGTTATTTATAATCGACCTAATTTTTAGGAGGCGAAAAGAATGATACGATATGAATCATATCCGGATTATCAAAACTGTTACGAGTATCACGGAAACACATCTATAGAAATCACCAGAAAACAGGATGGATTTACAACTAAGCGCGATTGGATATTGTTTGATTCTGTTGAGGAAGCCCAGGAATTTTTTAATAACAATTGTAATGACGATCAGGAGTATTATGTTCATTAAAATCGTTTATGGGATATTAGATTGTGTATTCATGGTGATAGTTTTAATAATATCAATTAATAATTCACTGTTACGGGCTTTGAACCCGTTTCACGCGGATGACTGAAAACGCATGTGCCTGAAACTCTATATATTAGAACAATTTTACCATGCATTATCATGGTTAACCCCTTTTTATTTCAACGCCATAATGTTATAGTCCCACCCCTCAATCAGCGACCACCAGCAGAACTGGGGGTATGAGGATGGCTCCTGGAAGGGGCCGGGGCCACCTCTGCTGGTGGCCGCTGATTCAATTCATAAGCCGCCGGCATCGATCGAGTTTGCACCCATCAGGCATGCCCTCGCGG
>CAMYLH010000122.1 GCA_947259065.1 uncultured Desulfobacterales bacterium | reverse complement strand
GCCTTGCTTTCACCTATGATTTCATACTTGCCTCGCAACTCATTTTTAAGATCTCTGATTTCTTTTTTGTCATGTTCGATTTTACGGGCGTTACCAATCGCCCGGGCGGCCAGATCGGCAAAAACAGACAATATTTTTAAATCTTCATCCCGAATCGAACTGCCGTCGGACTTGTCAATAATTTCAACCACACCGATGATTTCTCCATTTATCTTCATCGGTACACATGCAATAGATTGGGTTTTAAACCCAATGGATTCACTGATTTCTTTGTACCAGCGCGGATCCTCGGCCACGTCCGGGATCAGGAGCGGCTCCCCTGTTTGTGCAACAAAGCCGGCGATGCCCTGCCCGAGATCAATCTCGAACTGTTTGATATCGGTGCCCCTTGCACCGGTGGCTACTTTAAAATAAAGTTTTTGGGTTTTACTGTCGAGCAATAAAAGCGAGCTGGCCTTAGCATCCATCATCCGGGTGGCGGTTTCAATAATGAGTTCAAGAAGCTGGTCGAGATCCTGGACAGATGAGACCCAGGCGGAGATCTCATTTATATGATCGATGGAGGCATTCATGTCGATGTGACTGTTATCCATATATATACATCCCTAAGTTTTATCAGAGTTCGTCTGTATCCGAGCGGCAGGTTGGTGCGAGACAAATCCAAACCTTCTTCATATGGAAGCTTTCAGTGCGTTGTTACCTGGTATGAGAAGAATTGGTGCGGTTTGGAATCCGTACGAAAAAGCAACGTTTTTTCACTATAGTTAACTATTTTATAACGAACAGAATTGAGATGTCAACTTTTTGATAACATATGACTATCGTGGCTGCATATCATAGGGTTTGCTTATATCCTTCCATTTTGTCGGGATACAATAAATTCGGCTATTTTTTCAGCCGATCGGCCAAAAAGTTCTGTAATTTCAATAGGATCAAGAAGACTATCTTGCCAGCTAACGCTGTTTTCCTGTACGATATTTTTAATGTGTTCGTATTTGCCGCCCAATGCTTTCATCCGGGTTTCAAGGGTGATGTCTTGACGAAAAGATACATGCAACAGCAACAAATATTCAATTCTATTCGGGCCAGTTTCAGAAGTGGTTAATATGGGAATAATCATGATACTGCGTTCATCCTTGCGGCCTTTGCCGATGTAGACATTGCCCTGCCTTACGATAATGCGTTTCGTTCCTTTCAAGCGGTTGTCCGTTTCGACTCTTGACGGTACGTCGGCAATGTCCCCCCGCTTTTTGATAACCTCAATGGTGGTGTCTTCCGAAAGTTCGCCGAGGACATTCAAACCGTCGATGCGGTAAAGCGTGGAACCCTCGATTTGCTCGATGACACCCTGCAGATTTTTCAATACAATAATATTCATGTTGGTTAACTGGGAAATCGCAAGGTTCTCAATGCTTAAAGCATCAAACAGGATACCTTCGATGCGTTCGCTGATTCGACTGGTACCTACGGTAACGGTCTTGGCCTGGTGCTTGATAGCATCCACCGGCCGCGCCATGGTGTTGATTCCGGAAGACAAACAATTGAAAAACGTGTCGAGCATATTCACTGCAGTGCCCTTTTGGTTGAAATCGAGATCAAAATCCGATACCGGCAGTCGGCCGGATAAATATTTTAGCAGCAAGGTCAGATCGGATACGACATCAAATCCAATGGCGACAGGAAATTGATTGGTGGCTCTTTTTTTTCTGAACTGGTTGTAGAATTCAGCAATTTTTTCCCGGAATGGCTTTTCGAGAATGATTTCGTAAACATTCAGGCCCTGGGCGGTTAGTTCTTCAATCCTTTTTTTGATTTCATCCCGAAAGCCATATAAAAAACGGGAACCCTCATTGATGGCCAAAGCCGCATAATAGCCCCATATGTGACCCACCAGGGTGTTTAGGATGGGAGCGAGATGTTCGCTGACGCGGGGCACACTAAATACGGTATCTGCATAGGGAGCAAAGCGATTTTCGCCTTGATCTGCAATAACGATGGGGGTGGCCTTGTGTGCCTTGAATATAGCGGTATCTTTTATGATATCGCCAATCACCGTGCTCCTTGTACCGGCGGCGCAGACAAGGATCAGCGGCTCGGAAGATAAATCGATGTGTTTTTTATCCTCCACGAAATCCGATGAAATCGTCTTATAGCAAAGTTCGCTAAAATCCGATGAAATCGTCTTATAGCAAAGTTCGCTAAGTTTGATGCGTATTTCATCGGCCGAAGCCTTGTTTGGACCACTGCCCACTGCAGCCCAGTAAGTTTTGGTGACGGCAAGTTTAGTGGCCGATTCCTTGATTGCATCGCTGGTGGACAATATTTCCCGCATGTGAGAAGGAAGTGCAAGCAGCTGCTCTATTTCAGCGGTGACAAACTCAGCGTTTATGCGCTTTTTTAGGGCGGCGATGTAAAGTCCCAGGATGGCACCGGCAACGATCTGGGAATAAAATGCTTTGGTGGAAGCCACGGACATTTCAACATCACGGCCGCTGCTGGTGTACATGACCCCGTCAACCTTGAAGGTAATATCCGAATCTCTGCGATTTACAATTGCCAGGGTATAAGCCCCTCTTTTCTTTACCATATCCACTGTGCGATTGGTATCAGTGGTCGTGCCGGACTGGCTGATGGCGATGACCAGAGCATCTGCCATACTCCGGGCATCATCCTTTTCATTTAATTGGAAACCGCTGAATTCAGACGCTTTTAACGCACGGATGGGATAATGCGGGCTATCCATGTAGTAAGTCATAATATTGGCACAGGCCAAGGCGGCTACTCCGGCAGTGCCCTGCCCGATGAAAAAGATGCGTTTAATCCGATCGGTTGTCAGTGCTTTTTTCAACGAGGAGGGGATTACGCTGTTATCCAGTGCAATGACGTATTGCCGGGTTCCGTCCTCCGTGATTTTCCAGCGATTATGGAGTGTTTTTTCTATGGAATCCGGAGATTCCGAGATTTCTTTTAAAAAATAATGGGGATATCCCTGGCGGTCAATATCTCTGGATGTAATGTCGGTATGCTTGATGTCCTTCTCACTAAGTTTAAGGGGAGTGCCATCATACCACCTGGCATCGATGCCTTCAAGACCCCCGGAGGAAGCCTGGCTCAAAATAAAAATTTGCCCCCGGATGGGTCCGCTGTTTCCGTTTACCATGGTTTCGCCGTCCAGCTTGATGAAATGGCAAGTCTCTTCGACAAATCCGTACACTTCGGATGCGGGAATAAAATGATCAGGGGCGATTCCTACAAAAAATGTCTGGCCGCTTCCCTTCTGGGCCAGAAAAATTTTACCGGGAGACAGATCTGTCTGCATGGAGATGGCATGGGAGCCCTCAAAATCATTGACTGCCAGCCTAAAGGCTTCATCGATGGGCTGACCTTGGCGCAAATATTTGCTAATGATCAGTGGAATAATTTTTGTATCGGTGGTCACGTCTTTGCTGATTCGATCCCCGCCAAGCTCTAATTCACGTTTCAACTCCTGATAGTTGTCAATATCTCCGTTTAAACAGGCATGGATGATAGGGTTGTTTTGCGCAACATTTTCAACGGTCTGGTTGTCTACCGGGTGGCAATTGGCTTCGGTGATCGCTCCTACCGACGCCCAGCGGGTATGTGCCGAAACCGTATCAAACTCAGTCTTACAGGCAGCCAGAATTTGAAGAATCTTATCATCCGCGATCTGTTGGCGTATAAATTTGATATTGTCACCAAGGCTGCCGATTTCATTGGCTACCTTGTAAGTCATGGCAACGGCAATCTTATCCCCTTTGCCGGCCTTGCGGTGGCGGTGAATAGTGATGCCCCGGTTGATCAGCGCACCGCGGGTGCAGCGCTCATCTATCTGTTTGTAAACGTTCGCCTGTTTGGTGGATGCTTCAAATTTTTCAAATTCAGCTTCTTTGAGAACAAACATCAGGGAAATACCGGCTGAATCCCGCCCTCTGACTTCAAGCCGATCTATGCTGTTTAAGACAGCATTTATCTTTTTAAAAATAGCCACCGTTTCGGGACTCGGAGATTGATTAAGCCCCGGGCTTAAATCTTTTATTTTTCCTACATTATTTAGAACTTCCCGGCGAATGCACCAGGCAATATCCTTAAGTTTTTCAATCCGGGCGGTCATCAATTCAAGGGTCTGCACTGGGATACGACCCATGTAATCCGATAACAATTGTGCTTCAACAGCAATCATGCCAGACAGCCGATCACAAAGGTCTGCCAACTGCTTACGCTCAGTGGAGTTTATAAAAATGCTATAAAACCGGTCTGCGCACTTTAAATTTTGGCTCGCCTGCCACAGAAAATCGATGCGGGATTTGCCGCCAAGGTAACGATCGTCAAGATCCGTGTCATTAGCTTTACGACAGCTTTCGTATCCGGATTGCATGATTTGAGTAGACATATCCTCTAATGCGGTCGTGTCTAACCGGGGGGGTGTTGACTTTTTTGATTTATAAGAAACGATTGCAGCGATGCCGCAGCAAAAGGTGTTATCGCGAAATGGGAAAAGAACGATTGCCCCCAGGGGCACATGAGCGATGTTTCTGCCGAAGTAAATGTCGGTAGTCAAAATGTTGTGCAACCGGGCACAGGTGTGACGGACAACGCCGACGAATGCATCTGTCGTCTTGGTTAGTATTCGTCTGATCGTATGTTTCATTTTGTTTGTTCCTTTATGATCTTACTGACAGTTTCAATGTCTTCGGGTCGGTCCACACCACAGGTATGATGATCGGTCACCACAATGTGGATGGCTATATTGTTTTCAAGTAGTCGCAATTGTTCGAGTCTTTCAATAAGTTCAAGACGGGTTTGGTTTAAAGCGACAAATTTTTCGAGCGCCTTCATGCGAAGCGCATATATTCCGATGTGTCCATAGTAATGGTTTTTTTGTTCTTCATGCTGATGGGGTATCGGAGAACGCGAAAAATAAAGTGCCCGTCCGTCTCCAGCAAATACGACTTTTACCAGGTCCGGATTTCCAACATCCGCAGCTTTTATTTTACGTGCCAAAGTTGTCACCTGAACATCGGCTGCGCTAAATGGGCGGATCAACTGGGTGAGCATGGCGGGCTTCAAAGCGGGTTCATCTCCCTGAATGTTGACGATCACCGAGTGAGGGGGCAGGTTGAGCTTGGCGGCCGCTTCCATCACGCGATCCGTGCCGCTGGGATGAGTGGTGCGGGTCATGACCACCGGAATATCCCATTTTTGCGCAACTAAACGAATACGATCATCATCGGTAGCTAAAAAAACAGATGACATTCCAGCGCATCGCCGGGCTCGCTCATAGACATGCAGGATCATGGGTTTTCCGAGGATCTCGGCCAAAGGCTTGCCTGGAAACCGTTTGGACCCATAACGTGCTGGGATGATTCCGTAACATGGCGGTAACCTGTCTTTTTGATTCTCACCGGTCATCATAAAATAGAACCGTCATTATCGGTCACAGCACACCAGGAGCTATTGAGTGGTTGCAAAATGGGGTTCAGGAAGTGATAATGATTTCTAAAATATCTAATCTTTAAATGTCGGCACTAAAATTCCAAAATACAAGCACCAAATTACAAACAAATCTCAAATTCCAATTTTCCAGTGTGCTCCCGCCGTTCGCACGTTCAACCAACAACCTTTTATCTTAGCGGTGTTCCGGGATCTACGGGTTTATCCAGAGCTGCTAGGGTTGGACCGGAATCATCGACCGCGGCTATCAACATGCCGTTGGAAACAATTCCCATGAGTTTGGCCGGTTTTAAGTTGGCAACCATAATGATTTGTTTGCCGATGAGTTCTTCGGGTGTATAGTTTTGTGCGATGCCTGCGACAATCGTCCGTTTTCCCCCTAAATCCACTTCAAGTTTTAAAATTTTCTTCGCTCTGGGAATCCTCTCTGCATGAACCACAGTTGCCACTCGAAGATCAATCTTGCCGAATTCTTCCAACGTGATCTCCGGTTTGATTTCAGGTTGGTTGACATTGCTTTGTGGTTTGACCGATGGATCAGCCGTTTTTTCAGCTGGATCGACTCGAGGAAAAAGAACGATGGACTTCGGCAACCGGGTGCCGGGTTTAATGATTTTCCAGGTTTTGAGCTGATCAAGAAGATAAAAGGACATCTTGGGGTCTAGCCCGAGATGTTTTTGCATTTTGACCGCCGTATCGGGCATGACTGGATATATAAGACCGGAAATGATTCTTAAGCCCTCAAGCAAATTATAGATAACTACCGCCAGGGATTTACGGCTTGATTTCTTCTTGGCCAGTTCCCATGGGGCGGTGACATCCACATATTTATTCATTTTGCTAATGAATTTCCAAACTGCCTGTAGCGCGTTGTGAAACTGGAATGACTCCATTAAGCCTTCGTATTCGGCAATGGCACTCTGAGCATTTACTTCCAGTCCGAGTTCACATTCGGCTTCCACCTTTGGCTCAATCTCGGGGACCACCCCGTCAAAATATTTATGAACCATTGAAAGAACCCTGGAAAACAGATTGCCAAGATCATTGGCCAGATCCGAATTGATGCGCTGAACCAAAGAAGTTTCACTGAAACTGGAATCGAGTCCGAATGCCATATCGCGAATTAAAAAAAAGCGGAAGGCATCCAGTCCGTAAATATTTTTAAGTTCGATGGGTTCAACCACATTTCCCAGGCTTTTTGACATTTTACTGTCTTCAATATTCCAGTATCCGTGAACATTCAAATGCTTGTATACCGGAATACCGGCCGCTTTAAGCATGATCGGCCAATAGATGCCATGGGGTTTGAGAATGTCCTTGGCCACCACGTGCTGAGCTGCCGGCCAGAAGGTTTTAAAGAGTTGCCCTTCGGGATATCCCAAAGCGGAGACATAGTTTAAAAGCGCATCGAACCATACATAGGTGACATAGCTATTATCAAAGGGCAGCGTAATGCCCCATTTCAGCCTGGATTTAGGTCTAGAAATACATAGGTCCTCCAGCGGTTCTTTTAAAAAGGCCAGGGCTTCATTTTTGTAACGTTGCGGACGAATGAAATCCGGTGTGTTGCGAATATGATCCACGAGCCAGTCTTGATAATGACTCATTTTAAAAAAATAGTTGGATTCTTTGATAACTTCCGGTGCCGTTTCATGGTCTGGACATTGTCCGCCCACAAGTTCTCGTTCGGTGTAAAAACGCTCGCAGCCGAAACAATACAGACCCTCGTAATCGGCAAAATAGATATCGCCGGCGTCATAAATTTTTTGCAGCACCTGTTCCACGACAGCCATGTGGGCGGACTCAGTGGTGCGAATGAATGCAGAGTTATTGATGCCTAATTCGGGCCACAGATCCTTGAAGAGCCGGCTGATGGTATCCACGTAAACCCTGGGTGTCATATTTTCCTTTTTGGCTGCACGTACGACCTTGTCACCATGCTCGTCGGTACCGGTTAAAAAATAAACATCGCATGCGCGCATCGTGTGAAAACGCGCGGCAACATCCGCCACGATAGTGGTATAGGCGTGCCCTAAATGGGGACGAGCATTAACATAATAGATCGGGGTGGTGACATAAAAGGGCATGGAGGACATTTTTTCAATCCTTTATGATTTGATTGACTGCGGTTTCGATTTCCATACCGCCTTCTAAACGTACGGTTATGCAATTGCAAATGGCATTGTGACGGATTACTTTTCCTTTGCCTTTTTCTGTCATGATGTGTTTTCCGATTTTAGGCATATTTTTCTTCAATGCCCGGTAAGTATCATATTCATAGGTCAAGCAGCACATCAGGCGGCCGCACTGGCCCGATATTTTTGTCGGGTTTAAGGACAGACTTTGTTCCTTGGCCATGCGAATGGAGACCGGTTCAAATTTTTCCAGAAAGGATGCGCAACACAGTTCCCGGCCGCACCTGCCAATGCCTCCGCACATTTTAGCCTGGTTGCGAATACCCACTTGGCGCATTTCAATTCTAACGCCAAGCTGCCTGACCAGCATTTTTACAAGTTGTCGAAAATCGACCCGTCCCTCGGAAGTGAAGAAAAAAGTATATTTATTTCCATCAAAGGCTTTCTCGACGGAGAAAAGGTTCATTTTCAGCCCCAGTTTTTTAATGCATTCTAGGCAGTAGTTGTGGGCTGTTTTTTCATCTGCGAGATTTTTGTCAAGCTGCTTACAATCTTTTCTATTTGCCAGACGATAGATCTTTTTTAGCGGTTTGTCATCCTTTTTACTTTGGTAGAGGAGGGGATCGACGGCAACCGTGCCGAAACCGAGTCCCTGTTCGGTTTCTACATTTTTATTCATATGTATAACGGTTCGATGTTGGTTATGGGTGACCGAACACCCGATAGCCGGAACAACATTTTTTAATTAGGTTTGACGCTGCTGTACGAGCGTTTCGAATGTCTGTCGGAAGCTGCGAAAATTGTATTCTAGATTAAATCCGAGACAATTTCAAGACCATTGTTTCAATGGTAAGCCTTAAATTGGTGCCGGCCTGAATTGCATTTTGGGCGGATTGAATTGTTTCAATCTTTGAAAGCAGCACTGTCGTACTCATTTTTTGCGAAGCCTGGTGCACGTTTTCAGTCAGATCCTGATGGAATATTTTTTCAGGATAAACTTTGGCGATCACAAGATCCCGCAGCCAAGATTTCATTAATTCCAATGCGTCCGGCAATGTGTCTTTATTTTTTGCCAGCTGTTCACCAAAAGCCAGAAGACGGTTGATGGATTTCAATGATAAGGAATCCAACTCGCTGATAAGCCAGTTTCTGCGGTTTATCCAATTCGTTCGGTACATATGCAGGGCCCTTGAAAAGCTCCCGCCAGCCATGGCTGCAATGATCATCGCATTTTTTGGATCAAGTCCATGCCTGCGAACGAGTTCAGATTCCATATTTTTTCTCGAAATCGGATTAAATCGAATGTGCCGGCAACGCGAAACTATGGTAGGCAGGAGATCGGATGTATGATTGGCCACAAGAATTAGGATGGTTCCGGATGGAGGTTCCTCCAGCACCTTGAGGAGAGCATTGCTTGCGGCAGGATTCATTGCCTGGGCGCCGGATATCAGCACCACTCGCATGCTGGCCTCATATGGTTTCATGGCAAGAGTTAGGCAGAGGGCGCGAATTTGATCAATTTTGATGAACACACCGGATGGCTTTAGCCGTATGATATCCGGATGGTTTTCAGATTCAATTTTCCGGCAAGACTTGCAATTGCCGCAGGGATTGATGATACGGGGCCGTTTCGGAGTGCTGTGACCATCGGCGGTCCGGTTGTCCTTTCCTTCAGAATTGTTCCCGGCGCAGTTACACGCCATGGCAAATGTAACAGCTGTACTTTTTTTCCCCACCCCCTCTATTCCTGTAAACAGCAGGGCGTGAGGAATCGTCCCGTTTTGAAGGAAGGTTGTTAGGATACGTATGGGGCGGTCTTGACCAATTATCGCCTCAAACCCAGGCACAAATCAGTAATCTACCCGATCTTTCAATTCCTTACCAGATTTGAAAAATGGAAGTTTTTTGGGTTTTATAGTGACTTTTTCCCCGGTTTTCGGGTTTCGACCCGTATAACTCTTGTATTCTTTAACAAAAAAACTGCATAAGCCGCGGATCTCGACGCGTTCTCCGCGGGCCATAGCATCTGCCATGTTGTCAAAAAATATCTGAACTACTTTTGCTGCTTCCGCTTTCGAGATATTTGCTTCTGCTTTCAAGGCGGAAATTAGCTCCAGTTTATTCATACAACCTCCTTCCGAACCCTCTAATGACCATTGGTATATTATAAACATATAAACCAGAACTTAATAAAATGTCAAGTAGTTATGATAATATTTTCGGCAGAATTTCAATATCGTCTTCGCTGACTTCGACCCCCGCGTACTGACCTAGGGCTTCAAT
>CAMYLH010000121.1 GCA_947259065.1 uncultured Desulfobacterales bacterium | reverse complement strand
GGAGCTTCATCTTGAAGTATATATTGAACGAATGCTACGGGAGTATAGTGCCCTCGTAAATCCGGGTATGCCGCGCGTGGCATATCGTGAAACCATCACTCGCAAGGCTCAATTCAACTATATTCATAAAAAGCAGACCGGAGGCGCGGGTCAATTCGGTCGTGTGGCCGGTTACATGGAGCCGATCAACGACAATGATTTCGTATTCGAAAACCGGGTGACGGGAGGTGCCATACCAACCCAGTTCATTTCCGCCTGTGAAAAGGGCTTTAAACAATGCCTGGCAAAAGGTCCTAAAATGGAATTTCCCGTTACCGGCATAAAGGTTGTCATTGATGATGGTGCGTCTCACGCGGTGGATTCTTCGGACATGGCATTTCTAGCCGCTGCACGGGGTGCTTTCCTGCAGGCCTACCCCGGTGCCAAACCGGTTATTCATGAACCGATTATGAAGGTCTCCGTTGAATCGCCATCGCAATTCCAGGGATCTGTTATGGGTTCGTTAAACCAGCGTCGGGGAATGATTGTCGGCTCACAGGAGGAAGGCGTGATGTGCGTAATTGACGCCCAGGTACCCTTGGCTGAAATGTTTGGCTATTCAACAGTTTTAAGATCCTTAACCCAGGGGCAAGCCCAGTTTACTATGGAATTTGCATCTTACAAACAGGTACCAAAGAGCATCGCTGAAGAATTGCTCAGAAAGGCGACCGAAGAGAAAAAGAATGTAGCCTAATTTCATTCTTCCACTGACGAGTTGGGAACATTATGATGGCTAAATCCGACAGCATTGACAAATTGAATTTTAAGATCGGAGAAAACGAATCGATCTATCCTATGGATCCGGCTTATTTAACAACACCCCGGAAAAGCGGAACTCAAGACTTCCAACCTCGTCCTCGACATCAAGGCGACAGCCACCAACCAGCCTGTCTGGACACCGCCGCTGGTGTGATCGGGCAGAGAAAAGCCCGGAAATCATATAGAAGACCGTCCAGAGTTATTTACATTAAAGAAAGGTATTTCACCATGTTGAAAAAAGATCTTATATTGCGTAATCCTTTGCGGATGATGGGTCATGAAAACGACGAGATTCTAAACAACGGAGAATTTGGAGCCGTGCTGGCCCGGGCCGGTGTAGGGAAAACAGCCTTTTTGGTTCAATTGTCGCTAAACGCCCTACTCAGAGGGAAAAACGTGCTCCACATCAGCCTTGAAGATCCGGTCAACAAGGTTAGCCTGTGGTACCAGGAAGTTTTCAACCTAATTGCGGAGCAATATAGAGTGGATCAGATCAACCAACTTTGGGAATCTTTGTTGCCTCACCGTTTTATCATGACATTCAGGGTAGAGGGTTTTAGTGTTCCCAAACTAAAAGAAAGATTGTCGGATTTAATGGAGCAGAATATTTTTTCACCTCAAATGATGATTGTCGATGGGTTTCCCATAGATAACTCCGCATATCAGTCCCTGACCGAATTTAAAACTTTGATCAAAAATCACCAGATGCCTGCATGGTTTACCATAAGGACCCATCGTCATGAGGATCCCGGACCAGACGGAATTCCAATGCAGCTTGCTCAGCTTTCCGACCTGTTTAAGATCGCCATCCAACTCTTGCCGGTGGGAAAGGAAATCCACGTGAAGGCTGCCAAAGGGGCAGAGTCATTTTCAGAACATCTTGATTTGCGGTTGGATCCATCGACTATGTTAATTAAAAAAAAGTTGTAGCAATTATCGACCTGTGACACCTCACCCAACCACCATGGGTTTACGAAGAAATTAATTCACAATTCTGGAAGTTGAAGCGGCCGGTCGGACAGATTTGGAAAAACAGGAATATCAAGCATTTTTCGAGATTCCACAAGGCGACCGGAGGGAATGTATCGATATCCAAAAGGTGAAGTTATTCTGAGGGAGTTCTGATGACCAAACAAAAAGGGGCTTGCATTTCTTTGCAAGCCTCTTTTTATTTATACCTAAATGGAGGCGGCATCCGGATTTGAACCGGAGAATAGCGGTTTTGCAGACCGCTGCCTTACCACTTGGCTATGCCGCCTAAAAAAATGGAGCGGGAAACGGGATTTGAACCCGCGACTTCGACCTTGGCAAGGTCGCACTCTACCACTGAGTTATTCCCGCTCAATTGAATTTTATTTTTTAACTATTTCTTATATTTTTGTCAACAAAAAAGACTAATTCTGGAGAAGTCTTCGGAACTTAATAAAATAATCGGCACCGGACCAGACAGTAAAGCCAAGAGCACCCCATAAAAAGAATGTGCCGACAGCCTGTGGATTAAGCCCTAAAAAAGGGTAATGAATCAATAACGGTATGATTGCTGCAATTTGAAAACCGGTTTTGTATTTTCCAAGATTTGATGCCGATACATCCTCGCCCCTTTCAGCGATAATATTGCGCAGCCCCGTCACAGCAATTTCACGGCCAATGATAATACAGACGATCCAGGAGGGCACCCAGCCCAGAGCAGTCAGCATGATAAATGCAGACGATACCAATAGTTTGTCTGCTACCGGGTCCATCACTTTACCGAGAGTGGACACCAACCCTCGAGTTCTGGCAATATACCCATCCAGGTAGTCTGTAATCGCAGCGACACTGAATAAAATCGCCGCGACAAAGGTGCAAGCCCGGTTTGGGAACATCATCAGAATCACAATTATCGGAACAGCGATAACGCGAAATAGTGTCAAGGTGTTGGGATGACTAAAAATTTACTTTCACCTCTCCTTACGGAAGCAGCAATTTCGTTTATTGCTCCAATGTATTTTTTATTTGCGGTCAGCCGTTAAACAATTCACTGTATCGGGACCAAGAGTTGGCGTTGATATGCCGATTTTGGAGCAGTCTAAATATCGGCTGACAGATTATTCTTTTTTTTCTGATTGAGCGGCGAGGTATTTATCTTTGCATTGGTTACCACAAAAATAAAGGTCTTTCCCGCCAAAATTTAAATGCACCCCATTCCTTTTGGGAAAATAAGCCTCGCAAAAAGGATCCTTTATCATGATATCATCAATTTCTGCGGCGGTTTCACGCGAAACCGATCTTGAGGAAGAAGCGGCTGGAAACATCCATGACTTCACCGAGCGATATAGCACGTATCCGATTACAAATAAAATGATAAACCTGATCATTTATACTCAGTTATCCTTTGATCCTCTGAATCAATGCTTTCCAACAAAAATTGCATGGTCCGGTGAAAAACTGGATGAATAATGCTGGGATCTATATCACAAATAGGCCTTAATACAAAGCGTCTTTTGTGCATTCTAGGATGAGGAATTACCAATTTGGGCGTGTCGACTACGATCGCATCATATAAAATAATATCCAGATCTAACACTCTTGGCCCAAACCGAACAGCATCTCTGGTGCGGCCTGCATCTCCTTCGATTGATTTGAGTGTGTCCAATAAAGAGAAGGGGTCAAGGGTGGTCTCAATTTTTACAACATAATTTACAAACCAGTCCTGATCCCTATAATCAACCGGTTCGGTTTGGTAGACGAGTGAATTATCGATCAAGCGGCATTTACCGCAAGACGTTAGGGCGGTGATACCCTTGCGGCAGTTTTCAAACTTGCGGCCTAGGTTTGAGCCAACGCTAATATACGCCGAGTGCATTTCCTGTGGATTATGGTTTCCAGGCATCTTCAGACAGTTGGGCGGAATAAATAATGCGTGCGTCACCTTCAAGATATATATTGTTGAAAACGCTGCCGTCTTTCTTAAAATAAATGGTTAATGATTCACCGCTTCGCGTCATCAGGTTGATGGGAGATTGCCAATTCGCTTTGCAGGAGGTGATAAGCGCCGCTGCGATTGAGCCGGTTCCACACGCAAGGGTTTCATTTTCGACCCCTCGTTCGTATGTTCGAATCGACAGATGTCCTTGTTTTTGTTGACAGATAAAGTTGACGTTGGTGCCGGCTGGTGCAAATTGCTCATGCCATCGTATTTCTCTTCCAAGATCGAAAACATTGACGTCTTCGATGGTTTCGTTCATCACGACCACATGGGGCACACCGGTATTGACACTGCACACCGTGACGGGGCCTCTTTTTAGTTCGATGTTGAAATCCAGGCGAAGTTCGACCGGGTCAGGCATTTTGACCTTGGCTCGGTCATCTTTTACCTGACCGCTGACAATACCGGCTTCAGTTTCGAAGGACAAATTTGGTCCGGCCACCCCGTTTACATAGGCGAATCGGGCGGCACAGCGAGCGCCGTTGCCACACATTTCGGCTTGACTGCCATCCGAATTAAAAAAGCGCCACTTGAAATCAGCCTTATCCGAGGGTTCAATCAGAATAAAACCGTCGGCACCCACAGACATTTTACGGCGGCAAATCCGGTTGATAAAGCCAGGCAAATCGTTATCGAGTATAACCTTCTCCCGATTGTCCACAATGATAAAATCATTGCCGCTTCCACTCATCTTAAAAAAAGTAATAGGTTTCATCCTTAGGCCCTTATGAGTCATTCTTGTACGCTTTTTTGGGCAATCCGCCCTGAAGGGGGGTATTGGAATATTCTCGCGATCTTACATTTTCAATTCTCCGCCGAGTTTATCCGGGCTGGTGTCAAGTTTACGAGTCAGGCCTCAAAAAAGGGTGGTAGCGACTCTCCTCTGACTAAATCCTCATAGTTTTCACGGGTCTTTATAACGTGGAACCGGTCGCCTTTTACCATGACCTCAGCCACTCGGGGCCGCGAGCAGTAGTTAGACGACATAACATAGCCGTAGGCACCTGCACTCATGACTGCCAAGAGATCACCACTTTCCACATCGCAAATGTTACGATCGACAGCCAAAAAGTCGCTACTTTCACAAATCGGTCCGACAACATCGGCGACAATCAGGTTTTCTTTCGAATTTACTACCGGTTCAATGGCATGAAATGCATTGTAGAGCGTCGGCCGCAGCAAGTCGTTCATGCCGGCATCAACAATCACAAAATTTTTCACTTCGCCTGATTTGCGGTAAAGCACTTTTGTAATCATAATTCCAGCATTGCCGACCAGTACCCGGCCAGGCTCCAAGATCAGCTGCAGATCCATACCCTTGAGCTGTTGGGTGATCGCCTCGGCGTATTCACTGAGCGACGGCGGCATTTCATCGGCGTAGGTTATCCCAAGTCCGCCGCCCATGTCCAGATACTTGATATCGGTGCCCATCTGTTTCAAGTCATTTATCAGGGTTTTGAGACTTATGAGAGCTGCCTCAAACGGTTTGGTGTCGGTAATCTGCGAGCCGATGTGACAATCTATTCCAATGACATCTACATGTTCTAGCCTGCCGGCCATCCGGTAACTTTCAATTGCCGCTTCCGTATTGATTCCGAATTTGTTTTTTCTCAAACCGGTCGAAATATACGGATGGGTTTTCGGATCAACATTGGGATTGACTCGAATGGCGACCGGCGCCCGTTTTTGTAAGTCTGCGGCCCTGCGATTGATCAACTCGAGCTCGACATGAGATTCGACATTGAACATCAGGATACCGGTTTCGAGGGCATAGTCGATTTCATCGATTCGCTTTCCCACACCGGAATAAACGATCCGTTCCGGAGAAAAACCGGCCTTGAGTCCCCGGTAAAGCTCACCGCCGGATACAATATCCAGGCCGCAGCCCATATCGGCAAATATTTTTAGCACCGCAAGGCTTGTATTCGCTTTCGCCGAAAAACAGATTAGCTTAGGCACATCTTCAAAAGCGGCATTAAATGCTTGGAAGTGGCGTTTCAAGGTTGCATAGCTGTACAAATAAAAGGGTGTTCCGACCTTTGCGGATATCTCCTCAATGGAAACATCTTCACAGAACATTACATTGTCACGATATTTAAAATGATGCATATTTCACCTGTTATCGTCTTGGGACTTAGTGCTTCAATTCGCAATTGCAGTAACGTATGTAACACGATTAATTTAATCTAATTGCTCACTCAGAACTCAGTCCTGAGTGAGTAAATTCGTGATCGAATTTACGAATCGATGGGCTTAGCTTCAAAACGTAAAATCAATCAAGTTGGAATCTTGTCCGGCAACGCCATCGTCATTGTAGGCGGTGACCTTATAAATGTATCGATAACCGGGTTCAATCGTCTCGTGAAAAACAACAGATCGTTCAGGCTTTCCGGAAACACTCCCTCTGACCAATACATCTCCGATTTTCAGGAAATGAACTGGACAATTTGGGCAATCGGCTTCGATCGATGATTGCTTGGATCGGAATATATAAAACCCGGTGATCGGGGATTTGGCTTTATCACTTGCTTTGGGAATTGTCCAGCTCAGCTTAATTGTGGTCTCACTGATGCTNCGCACCCGGATAACATGAATACCGATGTCATCCAGATTGCGAAATTCAGGGTCAACAAGACCAGAACGCATACGTTTGCGATGGCTCTCTTCATCAAATTGCCGAATGCCTCCGGGCTGAAATCAAATTACCCTCCTTCCGTCGACCTTTACCCTCTGCCGCCGGGTAGATAGTCCTTTTTTTGATCCAGCTGTCTTTCTGCTGCTGCGATGGCCCTGGCAACCATCTTGCCTCCTGTACCGCCATAGGATGTGCGCTGTTCTACCATTTGTCTGGGCGTCAGGCAGGAAAATATATCTTGTCGTATGCGTGCTGAAAATGATTGCAGCTGCTCCAGGGTGAGTTCATGCAATTCTCTTTTTTTCTCCAGTGCAAAACTGACCGCTTCTCCCGCCAGGCGGTGAGCTTCTCGAAACGGTACTCCCCGGTTGACAAGATAATCGGCCAAATCGGTTGCGTTCAGAAAACCGCTAGATGCAGCGCGCTGCATATTTTCCTTTTTAAACTTAATCTCCGGCAACATATCGGTATAAATTTCAACACACGCCGCTAACGTGTCCACCGCAGAAAATAGAGGCGCTTTGTCCTCCTGCATGTCACGGTTGTAGGCTAATGGCAGGGACTTCATCATAGTCAGCAGGGTTGTCAAGCTGCCGATGACAGTGCCGGTTTTTCCCCTCACAAGTTCCGGAACGTCCGGGTTTTTCTTCTGCGGCATAATACTGCTGCCGGTTGCAAAAGAATCCGGTAATTCTATAAAGTTAAATTCAAAGGTGGACCACAAAATCAACTCCTCCGACAGACGGCTGAAATGAACCATACAGATTGCCGCAGTCGACAAAAATTCAATGATAAAATCCCTGTCGGAAACGGCGTCGATACTGTTAGCGGAAATTGCATCGAATCCAAGCAGTTCCGCTGTGAATTTTCGATCGATGGGATAGGTTGTGCCGGCAAGCGCAGCGCACCCCAGCGGCATGACGTTTATTCGCAGTAGACAATTCTCGAGTCGCTCCATATCTCTTGAAAACATTTCAAAATAGGCCATTAGATGATGAGACAGAAGAATCGGCTGGGCCCTTTGCATATGGGTGTAGCCCGGCAAAATCGTATCAAGGTGTTTTCTGGCCAGGGCGACGATCACCTTTTGCAGCTTATAAAGCAGATGGATGATACGGCAGGTCTCATCCCTCAGATACATCCTTACATCGAGTGCGATCTGGTCGTTGCGGCTTCTGGCGGTATGAAGTTTCTGAGCAACCGGACCCGCTATCTCAACCAGTCGGGATTCAATGTGCATATGGATATCTTCAAGGCTGTCATTAAATTGAAACCGATCTGTCTCAATCTCATTCTTGATTATTTCAAGACCGCGGATCAATTCCAAAGCTTCGTCATCGCTTATTATCATTGTTTTTGCCAGCATTTTGCAGTGCGCGATACTGCCCTGGATATCATAGGCATAAAGCCGCCGGTCCACCTGGATTGAAGACGTGAATGCTTCAACAATTCGCGCCGTTTTTGCTGAAAATCTGCCCTGCCAAAGTTTTTCGGACATTATTCACCTGGAGTTTTTAAAATTGAAAAGTTTGTTCTACTTTGTCATAGTTATCTTTGCTTCAGTCCTTCTTTATGGAAGACTGACATTCGGCAAATAACTCATCCAGACAGTCGATCAAGGCGTCGATTTCTTCTTTCTTTATAGTAAGCGGGGGGATGAAGCGTAAAACATTTTCCTGGATGCAGTTAATCAAAAATCCCTTTCGCATACACCGGGTGACCAGGGTCTCACCGTTGAAGTTCAGTTTCATTCCGAGCAACAAGCCAAGACCTCTGACATCGACAATGGCAGGGTGCCGTATTTTTAAATCTAAAAGTTTTTCTCTGAAATACTCACCGGTTTTTCGCCCTTGATCAATGATGTTTTCAGCAGCCAATGTCTTGCAAACCTGGAGGGCTGCGGCGGTGACAATCGGCGTGCCGCCGAACGTTGACGCGTGGGCGCCGGGTCCAAACGCCGAGGCCACCCGTTCTTTGGCCAGCATAGCACCGATGGGCAGTCCGTTCGCCAGTGCTTTAGCCAGTGTCATAATATCAGGCTCTACACCGTAATGCTCGTAGGCAAACAGTTTGCCGGTACGTCCCATTCCGGTTTGGATCTCATCAAATATCAGCAGCGTTCCGTTGTCATCGCAAATCCGGCGAACTGTCTTTAAATAATCGGATTCCGGACAACGTACCCCACCTTCACCCTGAATCGGTTCGATTAACACTGCACAATGTTGCGGCCCTATTTGAGCTCGTAAGGCCTCAGCATCGTTAAAGGGAACAAAGTCAAATCCTTCAAGAATAGGGGCAAATCCCTTTTTAATTTTTTCTTGACCGGTGGCGGAGAGCGTCGCCATGGTTCGACCATGAAATGATTGCTCCATGGCAATTATTCTGGACCGTTGATTTTCGCCCCGATCATTAAAAAATTTGCGGGATAGCTTGATAGCCGCCTCATTGGCTTCCGCTCCGCTGTTGCAGAAAAAAATTCTGTCGGCAAAACTGTTTGCGATCAGCCAGCTGGCCAATTCAACTTGGGGTTTGGTATAGTAAAGATTGGATACATGCCACAGGGTTTGAGCCTGAGAAGATAACGCTTCGGTTAGCTTAGCATGTGAGTGGCCCAGATTGCATACGGCGATTCCGGCCACAAAATCCGTATAGCTATGGCCATTGGTATCATAAAGGGTGCTGCCAGAGCCGCTTAAAAGAACCATGGGAAACCTTTTATAAGTGGTCGCGATTACCTGATCGGCTTGTGCCATAATTTCAGCTGTCATTGCCTTCCCCCAAAATATTCAGATCCTGATTCGTTATAAAATATAGCGGCTCAAATCCTCATTGTCCTTAATGTCTTTTAACCTGGCATCGACGTAAGTTTTATCGATGACAATCCGCTGGGTTTTCATATCCGGTGCATCAAAAAGGATATCTTCGAGTAAACGCTCCATGAGAGTGTGAAGTCGCCGCGCTCCGATATTTTCGGTGCGATCGTTCACCTCCTCTGCCATTCTGGCTATTTCCGATACAGCATCATCTTCAAAGACAACCTCCATTCCTTCAGTTCTCAAAAGAGCCATATATTGGAGCAGCAGCGCATTTCTGGGTTCGGTGAGAATCCGGATAAACTCAGGTTGCCCTAAAGAATCCAGCTCAACGCGAATCGGAAATCTTCCCTGCAACTCCGGAATGAGATCCGCCGGTTTGACCAATCTTCCCTGCAACTCCGGAATGAGATCCGCCGGTTTGACCGTGTGAAACGCCCCGGAACCGATGAATAGAATATGATCTGTTTTAACCGGTCCGTATTTGGTTGTGACGGTGCTGCCTTCTACAATTGGCAAAAGATCTCTTTGCACGCCTTCCCTCGATACGTCGGGGCCGTGCGTACCGTTTTTACCGGCAATTTTATCGATTTCGTCGAGGAAAATGATCCCCGATTGCTCTACCCTGGCAATGGCCTCTTTGACAACCTTTTCCATATCCACTAGGTCCTGGGCTTCTTCCTGGGCTAGCATTTTCAGGGCTTCAGGCACCTTTAGCCGGCGTCGTTTGATGTTTTTCGGCAGTAAACCGCCAAGCATATCTTTGAAATTAATCCCCATTTCTTCCATGCCGACATTTGAAAAAATCTCCACCATCGGCATGCTCCGGTCCGTAACATCAAGATCCACATAGCGGTTGTCAAGTTTGCCCTTACGCAACATGCTACGTAGTTTTTCCCTGGTTGAAGAAGTTTCATCGCTGCCGGGCGTTACCAGTTCAAATTGAACCTCTTTGGAACCCTCACTTCTGGCAGGTGCTTGGGTGCCTGATTTGGGAAGCAAAAGATCAAGCATGCGTTCTTCGGCTATTTGCCAGGCCTTGTCCTGAACTCCCTCCTGAGCCCTGATTTTACATATGTTTAAGGTGAGCTCAACAAGATCCCTCACCATGGATTCTACATCACGACCAACATATCCGACCTCGGTAAACTTGGACGCTTCAACTTTGCTGAATGGAGAATCGGTGAGCTTGGAAAGTCTGCGAGCGATTTCGGTCTTACCAACACCAGTGGGCCCGATCAGGATGATATTTTTCGGCGCAATTTCATCACGCAGCTCTTCGGGCACCTGCTGCCGGCGCCACCGGTTTCTTAAGGCAACGGCCACAGAACGTTTGGCTTTATCCTGTCCGATGATATATTTATCCAGCTCTTTTACAATTTCCGACGGTTTCAAATCACTCATAGGTGCTACCTTATCTGATGTTGGAATCTTGGAATGTTGGGTTTAAAGAAACCTGTATTCATAACACCTAAAATTCCAATAAATTGTA
>CAMYLH010000120.1 GCA_947259065.1 uncultured Desulfobacterales bacterium | reverse complement strand
ACTTCGCGCCAGTATGCCGGGGTAAGATTTGATCGGGTGTATCCTGCCATGGCCGGTTTGGTCGATCTTGTTTGTGAAGAATATTCAACGGATCGCATTTGCAGCGATGCCGATGTAGTGTTTATGGCGCTTCCCCACCAGCTTCCGATGTCTTTTGTGCCCGATATTATTCAGCATGGGTTAAAGGTGATCGATCTTTCAGCGGATTTTCGATTCAACGATGCTGCCATTTACGAGTCGGTCTACCAGCCTCACACCGCAAAGGAGTTGTTGAAAACCGCTGTATACGGCCTCAGTGAAATTTACGCCGATCAGATCAAGACGGCCATGCTCATCGGAAACCCAGGATGTTACCCCACCAGTGTGCTGTTGCCGCTTGTTCCGCTGATCAAACAGGGTCTGTTGGACCCTGAAACCCTCGTGGCCGATTCCAAATCCGGCGTCAGCGGTGCAGGACGTTCTTTATCGCAGGCATCTCACTACTGCGAGGTCAATGAATCAATCAAAGCTTACAAAGTGGCCGCTCACCGCCATAACCCGGAAATGGATTCTGTGCTGAGCCGCGAAGCCCAAAAAACGGTTTCCATCACTTTCGTGCCGCATCTCGTCCCCATGACGCGAGGTATGCTTACTACAATTTACGCAACCCCGGCGGCGGCTATCAAAGCGCAGGACATCATTGACTGTTATATGTCGGTTTACTCCCGACGTCCTTTTATCCGTCTGTGTCCCAGGGACAGACAACCAGACACTTTACATGTACGTGGCGCAAACTACTGCGACATTGGGTTCAAAATTGATGATCGCAACAACCGGTTGATTATCATCTCGGCAATCGATAACCTCGTAAAGGGTGCCGCGGGCCAGGCTGTTCAGAACATGAACCTTATGATGGGATTTGATGAGACCGACGGATTGCTGCATTTACCTTATCCACTATGAAAACAAAGGGCATAGAGCATTGGGCAGAACCGTACTCGCTCGATCAACCCTTAAATATCCACCAGGAGCTGAAGATCAATCCCCAGCAACCAGGGGCCAGTATCCGGCTGTAAGTTGTCTTGACATCAAAATTTTATTGAATTAGAAAGGGCGCATCCGGAAAAATAAAAACCGGAATTAATGATATGAATAGAGTCAGTAAATTATTTCTAAAAGGAGGTTCAAGATGACAGCAAAATTGATCAAGGGAACAGAAATTCGTGAAGTAATTTTAGAAGAAGTAAAATCGGGGGTGGAACAAATTAAGGAAAAACATGGCGTCGTTCCCGGTCTGGTTACAATTCTGGTAGGCGAAAATCCCGCCTCCATTTCCTATGTCACTTTAAAGATTAAAACAGCCGAACGGCTTGGATTCAAGGAAATACAGGACAGTCAACCCGAAGATATATCCGAAGCAGATCTTCTGGCCCTGGTCGATAAATAAGATATATCCGAAGCAGATCTTCTGGCCCTGGTCGATAAATATAACAAGGACGAGGCTATCAATGGAATTTTAGTCCAGCTTCCCCTGCCGAAACATATCAATGAAAAAAAGGTACTCAATGCCATCGATCCGGATAAAGATGTGGATGGTTTTCACCCTGTAAATGTAGGTCGTTTGATGATCGGAGGGGATGAGGTGAAATTTCCTCCGTGCACCCCGGCCGGTATACAGGAAATGATCGTCCGGACCGGTGTCGAAACCAGCGGCGCCGAAGTTGTTGTCGTCGGTCGCTCCAACATTGTCGGCAAACCCATTGCAAACATGATGCTGCAAAAAGGGGCTGGCGCCAACTCGACGGTCACAGTGGTTCACACTCGAACTAAAGATTTGGAAGGCCACTGTAAACGAGCCGACATTTTGATAGTCGCCGCCGGTGTTCCAGGGCTTGTCAAACCCGAATGGATCAAACCGGGTGCCTGTGTCATCGATGTAGGTGTCAACCGTGTCGGCGAAAAAATCAGCGAGAAAACCGGGAAAAAGATTGCTATTCTAAAAGGTGATGTCGATTTTGACGAAGCCAAGGAAATTGCCGGTAGCATCACACCGGTGCCGGGAGGCGTCGGGCCCATGACTGTCACTATGCTGATGGTAAACACCTTAAAATCACTGAAATTTAAACTTGGTATCATATAGTGGGTTTCAACTTGAATTCTCATCCTATGTCGTGGTCAGTGGTCATCGGGCTGAGCCGGGACATCTTAATTGGGGGGAGGTTGTAATTTCGGCTGAAAGCTCAAAGCTGAGGGTGCAATATGGAGTAATTCATTTTTTGCTTAAAGTTTTGAGCTTTAGGCTGCATAATTCCGATATCGAGTAATTCCAATAACCGAAGTTATTCGAGGGCCGAGGTCGCAGATCCGCCTTGTTGAGTCTTATCGTTCCGTCATAGTCTGAAGAGCGAAGGTGGAAGCTAACATCGAGACCAAAGGCTTTCAAATTTTATAGAAATAAGCGATCGTTCGACTTTGAGGATCTCAACGGGTTGTGTTCATTGAAAATAAGGCGAATCCGTCCCTTTTGAAATTTAAAACGCTCAATTTAGGGTAGACTATGACCATATTTGGACTTGCAACGTGCAACGATGTGGATTTATGACTTGACAAAATGGTCGGTACCTAATATAGTAATATCTTAGAGAAATTGTTCAAGCGAAAGGGCAAAGTCACCGAAAGATGGCGGCGCAAAACCGTGGGTCTAAAGCCGATTGGGCCAGGACTGCCAGGTTACCGAACTTCAGTGTTTGCGACGCCAGCGGGTGAGTCTGCCCAAAGGCGTTTTTTTTAGGCGTTCACACATGAAACAACGACTTACAACCGGCAATATGTTTGAGGAACATTGATCATGCAGAAGAAAATCTCTTTTGTCATACTGGGCAGCAGCGGCGCACCCGCAAAGCAAATCTGCACATCCAAATCATCTCTGCTTTTATTTGGGTGTGTCCTACTGGGCGTTTTTGCGGCCGTTGGCTATATTGTTTATGATTACTATAACTTAAGGGGAACTTCATTACAGCTCCAAAACCGTGAACTCCATATTTCGAGTCAATTGGATGAGATTCATCATCAGCGCAAGCAAATTCAAGAATTTGCCAGTGACATTAATACATTAAAAGCCAAACTGCTGGCATTGAACAGCTTTGAGAAAAAAATTCGAATTATCGCCAATATTGAAAAACCGAATGAATCGAAGGGTATTTTTGGTGTGGGAGGTTCCATCCCCGAAGACCTGGATGCTCAGATTTCTCTCAGGGAGAAGCACTACAGTCTCATGCGAAATATGCACGAGCAGGTTGAGGAGATTGGCCGAGCATCCGTCAGTCAGCAAGAAAATTTAGATTCTCTTCTCAAATCACTTGAAGATCAACAAAATCTTTTAGCATCTACACCGGCGATCCGTCCGATATCCAGAAACGCCAAATCCTGGGTGACCTCCAGGTTCGGATACCGCAAATCCCCGTTTACCGGTCGACGTGAATTCCACAAAGGCTTTGATCTTGCCTCTCGTAAAGGAACGCCTATCCTGGCCACTGCCGACGGTGTTGTAACCTTTGCCGGTAAAAAAGGCCTGCTGGGCATGACGATTGTGATTGACCACGGACATGGGATGAAAACCCGCTATGGACACAATCATAAATTATTGAAAAAAAAGGGCGACCGAGTCAAACGATGGGAACCCATCGCTCTGATGGGCAGCACCGGCCGCAGTACCGGCCCTCATACTCATTACGAAGTCCATCTAAACGGAATTCCAGTCAATCCTGAAAAGTATATACTGAACTGAGATAAGGGCTTTGGACACTTATAATTCCACAACCGATTAATTTTTTGGCTTGTCTTCCGAGTTGTATGAATCCTAAATTTCTCAACATGAAATCCTTACTATGCTCTAAGTGTAAGGTTTTCGCTGGCATCGTCTTCGGGCATTAAAAGCTTCTGCCGTCCTTATTGCAAAAGTCAGTATCAAAGGGCCGTTATCCGTTTCATTTCCTTTATGTTTAACAAATAAAATTCCGGTAATTCGCGGCTTCCCGATTCCACACCATTCTCTGCATTTTTATTTTTGCTTCATAAAGTCCGACTCTTTCTTTTTAAAGAATTGGTATTATTATATGCGGTTGTTGACCAATTAAATCTTGAGACCGGTCCTAAATCTGATATAATATTAGCTACGTCTGTCTCTGAAATGGTATTCAATTTTTTAACCAAAGTTTTTGGTAGTAAAAACGAACGGGAATTAAAGCAGATTCAGCCTCTCGTTGAGAAAATCAACGCCCTGGAACCAGAAGTGCAGGCCTTGCACGATGAACAGCTTAAAGCCCGAACCGCCGAATTCAAACAGCGCCTTGAGCGGGGCGAAACTCTTGATGACCTTCTTCCGGAAGCATTTGCCACCGTCAGAGAAGCCTCGATGCGCACATTGAACATGCGGCATTTTGACGTTCAGCTGATCGGCGGTATCGTTCTGCATCAAGGCAAGATTGCGGAAATGAAAACCGGTGAAGGCAAAACACTGGCCGCAACCCTGCCGGCTTACTTAAATGCATTGTCGGGGAAAGGTGTACACATTATTACCGTCAATGATTATCTTGCCAAACGCGATACCGAGTGGATGGGTCATATCTATAAATTTCTGGGCTTGACCGTGGGAACCATCATGCATGGCCTGGACGACAAGGAACGGCTGGCATCCTATAGCGCGGACATCACTTACGGGACGAATAATGAGTTCGGTTTTGACTATTTGAGAGATAATATGAAGTTCGATCGGGATTCTTTAGTCCAGGGCGAGCTGAACTTTGCCGTCGTGGACGAGGTCGACAGTATTTTAATCGATGAAGCCAGAACACCTTTGATTATATCAGGGCCGGCTGAAAAATCCACTGACTTATACTACCAGATCAACAGTTTGATTCCGCGTCTTAGCAAAGATTCCCATTACACCATCGATGAGAAGGCCCGCTCAGCGATTTTAACCGAAGAAGGAGTAGCCAAAGCCGAGAATTTGTTAAAGGTCGATAATATATTTGATCCGAAAAACATTGAACTTTTGCACCACATCAACCAGGCCCTCAAAGCTCACGCGCTTTTTAAGCGGGATGTCGATTATATTGTCAAGAACGGGGAAGTCATCATCGTTGATGAATTTACCGGACGTCTGATGCCCGGGCGTCGCTACAGCGAAGGGTTGCATCAGGCCCTGGAGGCTAAGGAAAACGTCAAGATCGAAAACGAAAACCAGACCCTGGCCACCATTACCTTCCAGAACTACTTCAGAATGTACAACAAACTTTCCGGGATGACCGGTACGGCGGATACCGAGGCGGCCGAATTTAAAAAAACTTACGATCTGGATGTGATGGTGATGCCCACCAATATGCCCATGATACGACGGGATTCCCCGGATGTGATTTACAAAACCCGCAAAGAGAAATTTAACGCGGCCTTAGACGAAATTGTAGAACTGCATAAAAAGGGACAACCGGTTCTGGTAGGCACCATTTCTATTGATGTATCCGAAGATTTCAGCAAAAAATTAAAAAAACGGGGCATCAAACATACGGTTCTAAATGCCAAAAATCACGAGAAAGAAGCCGAGATTATTGCCCAGGCCGGTCAGATGGGTTCGGTGACGATCTCCACCAATATGGCCGGTCGAGGTACGGATATTGTCCTGGGTGAAGGTGTAACCGATTTAGGCGGACTTCACATTCTCGGCACCGAACGGCATGAGAGCCGTCGCATCGACAATCAGTTGCGCGGCCGGTCAGGCCGGCAAGGGGATCCCGGTTCCTCTCGATTTTATCTGGCCCTAGAAGATGATCTTTTGCGCATATTCGGCGGCGAACGCATCACCGGCATCATGGAGAAACTGGGTATGGAGGAGGGAGAGCCCATCGAGCACAACATGATCAGCCGGGCCATTGAAAACGCCCAAGCCAAAGTCGAAGGACATAATTTCGACATACGGAAACAGTTGATCGAGTATGATGATGTCATGAACCAGCAGCGGGAGGTGATTTACCGGCAACGCCGGGAGGCGCTGGCCGGGAAAAGTCTAAAAGACTCCATTATGGAGATGATCCGCGATAAAGCCGAAGAGATTGCCGATGCCACTGCCGGCAATGAGGTCCATGCCGAAGAATGGGATATTAAGGAAATCAAAGACTCAGTTTATAAACAATTTAATTTCCGCTTAGACTCGTTTAATCGGGAAGCCCTGGACAGTCTCAACCGGGATGGTCTGGCAGAGTTGATTTTTGAGGCGGCCGAAAAGGTCTATGAAGAACGCGAAGCTGCCGTCGGTTCGGATGAATTCAGGCAACTGGAGCGGGTGGTTATGCTCCAGACCGTCGACAGCCTCTGGAAAGATCATTTGCTCTCTATGGATCATCTGAAAGAGGGCATCGGTCTAAGGGGATATGCTCAACAAAATCCGCTGATCGTTTATAAAAAAGAAGGCTATGAATTGTTTCAGGATATGATCAACAGAATCCAGGAGGAGACCCTGGGGATCATGTTTCGTATCCAGATTGCCGAACCCGATAGGATAGATGATCTGCGGCAGCCTCGGCAGCAGCAGATGGTTTTTTCAGGCGGCGGAGAATCCCAGAAGAAAAAACCACAAACGCGATCAGCCGGAAAAGTCGGGCGTAATGCACCGTGCCCCTGCGGCAGCGGGAAAAAGTATAAGAAATGTTGCGGCAGATAGTCAGCAGTTGCAAGAAAATTTTTATGCATACCCTTTACAATCGTCAAATCAAGTGCTTATAATTAATTTAGTCAGTCAAGGTATCATTGGGTAAATTTCAATGGGCCACTACGATTCTGAAATAGAGGAAGGTGTCGGCTCCCAGACTGATATAGATGTCGACGAGCCGCCCATGTACAAAGTGATGCTTCTCAATGACGACTACACCACCATGGAGTTTGTGGTTGAAGTCTTAATTTATGTATTTCAGAAGTCATCGGAGGAGGCCATGCAAATTATGCTCAATGTGCACCGCATCGGTATCGGGATTTGCGGTGTATATCCCTATGAAATAGCAGAAACCAAGGTGGAAACGGTGGAAGATCTAGCCCGCGAAAACGGGTTTCCCCTAAAATGCATAATGGAAAGAGATTAGATTATGATCAGCAAAGAACTCAGTGCTACTCTTGGCTTTGCTGTCAGAGAGGCAAAAAAAAGACGTCACGAATATGTCAGCATCGAGCACATCCTTTTCGCGATCCTGTACGATCCGACCGGCATTGACATCGTTGAGAATTGCGGTGGTAATGTTGAAAACCTGATCACCTCAATTGAAGATTTTTTTGAGGAAAAAATCGAACGGATCCCCGCCGGCAATGAATATGTGCTTCAGCAAACAATCGGGTTTCAACGCGTTATTCAGCGGGCGGTGAATCATGCCCGCTCAGCCGAAAAACCGGAAGTCACCGTCAGTGATATACTGGCTTCCATTTTTCTGGAAAAGGATTCCCACGCTGAATTCTTTCTCAGCGCGGAAGGGGTTACGCGCCTGGATGTGTTGAATTTCATTTCCCATAACGTTTCCAGGACGAATCATGAGGAATCCCCAGACGAATCGGCCCAATCTTCTAAAGAAAAGCGCAAGAAAAAGACGAATCCTTTGGATCTCTTTACGACGGATCTGATCAAATTTGCCGCCCAGGGTAAGCTGGACCCGCTTATCGGCCGCAAGACCGAAATGGAACGAACCATGCAGGTCCTTTGCCGACGTCGCAAAAACAATCCGGTTTATATTGGTGACCCAGGTGTCGGAAAAACGGCCATGGCCGAAGGTCTGGCACAGAGGATCCAAAGTGGAGACGTTCCCAAGCTGCTGAGTGACGTTCAAATCTTTGCACTTGATCTCGGCGGAATGCTGGCCGGCACCAAGTTTCGCGGTGATTTTGAACAGCGTTTGAAGGGTGTCATTGCCGAGCTGAAAAAAAGACCAAAGGCAATATTGTTTATCGATGAAATTCACACCATCGTCGGTGCCGGCGCCACCAGCAGCGGTTCCATGGATGCCTCCAATATCCTGAAACCGGTTCTGACCAGCGGGGAAATACGCTGCATCGGTTCCTCCACTTTTGAAGAATTCAAAACCCATTTCGAGAAAGACCGCGCCTTGTCACGTCGCTTCGAAAAAATCGAGATTTTTGAGCCGCCTGTTTCCGAAACCGTTCAGATACTAAAAGGACTGAGATCGCGCTATGAGGAGCACCACGGTATTGCATATACTGACTCAGCCTTGAAAGCGGCGGCAGAACTGTCTTCGAAATTTCTCAATGATCGATATTTGCCGGACAAAGCTATCGATGTCATCGACGAAGCCGGCGCATTTATCAGACTTTCCGGGGCCGTCAACAGAAAGAAAATCAACCCGGCTGACATTGAAAAAATTGTGGCCAAAATGGCACGTATACCGACCCAGAGTGTATCGACCTCAGATCGCACCAAATTGGAACAATTGTCGGACGGACTCAAACGGGTCGTTTTCGGCCAAGATAATGCCATCAAAGCTCTGGTGACCTCAATAAAGCGCTCGCGGGCAGGTCTGGGTACACCGGAACGACCGGTAGGCTGTTTTCTGTTTACCGGACCCACCGGCGTCGGCAAGACCGAGGTTGCCCGGCAGGTGGCCATGATATTGGGGGTTGAATTCATTCGCTATGATATGAGCGAATACATGGAAAAACATGCGGTCGCACGTCTGATCGGTGCGCCTCCCGGTTATATCGGCTTTGAGCAGGGCGGGTTGCTGACCGACGGTATTCGCAAACATCCGCATTCGGTCTTATTATTGGATGAAATCGAAAAAGCGCACCCCGACCTTTTTAGTATTCTGCTCCAGGTTATGGACCACGCCACCTTGACGGACAATACCGGTAAGAAGGCGGATTTCAGAAATGTCATCCTGATGATGACATCCAATGCCGGCACGCGCGAGATGAGCCAGCAGACAATCGGTTTTGGAGACGTGAAAAAAGACACAGCCTCCAAGGGGATAAAGGCGATTGAGAAAATGTTCAGCCCGGAATTTCGCAACCGCTTGGACGAGGTTATCAATTTTAATTCCCTTGACTTGGATATCATGGAAAAAGTGGTCGACAAGTTCATAAAAGAACTAAACGGACAGCTGGCCGCCAAGAAAATTAAACTGACGATATCCAATAAGGTGCGAACCTGGTTGGCCAAAAAAGGCTATGATCCCCAATACGGCGCAAGACCCCTGGCACGGGTAATTCAAACCGATATTAAGGATGCCTTATCGGATGAAATTCTGTTTGGTCGCATGCAAAAAGGCGGAGAAATCGGCATAGACCTGAAAGAAGACAAATTGGTCTTTAATTATAGCCTGGTTGAGCGAAAAGTTGAAAAAATCCACAACCGGGATGCGGAAAATGAAGCTGTGCTCGTTTGATCTACAGATTTTGCAGATTGGAGATACCCCGTCAGTTGTGCTGCAGGGTAGATCATCATCTGCCGCAGGATTAAGCCACCCTCCATCGCGGTGATAATTTAATGATTCAGAGAATCCGGCAGTTAGACGGCTGAAATGAGCAGATTGCTCTCGAGACATGTTTTAAATACTCAAAAAGTGCCTGAAATGAGTTAAGTAAAGGATATCATCACCTTTAGTCATTTCAGGCATTTATTTTAGCGACCGACTCGTATGCCCGTTTACCGGTTATCCCAAGATCTTGTATTCCCATCTCCTCATCTCGCTTCACATGAAGGTCTTCTGGCTGTTGGCGGTGATTTAAGTGTAAATCGTCTGCTGCTGGCCTACAGCCTGGGTATCTTCCCGTGGTATTCAGAAGGCGAGCCGATTCTGTGGTGGTCCCCTGAACCCCGGTTGGTCCTCTATCCGGATGAACTCAAAGTTTCACGATCTTTGAATAAAGTCATTAAAAAAGGGACTTTCAAAGTGACCATGGACCAGGCCTTTGAAGAGGTCATCAGCGAATGTGCCCGGGTTCGGCTTGAACATCAAGAAGGGACATGGATTGTAGATGACATGGTTTCCGCCTACTGCCGACTCCACGAAACCGGCTTTGCCCACTCTGTCGAAGCCTGGAGGGGCAACCGCCTGGCCGGCGGACTATACGGCGTGTCTCTGGGAAAATGTTTTTTCGGTGAGTCTATGTTTACCCGTATCACCAATGCATCCAAAGTGGCATTGGTGGCCCTGGTAAAACATCTTAAAGTGCGATGCTTTGCGCTGATCGATTGCCAAATTACAACACCCCATTTAAAGCGCTTTGGTGCCAGGGAGATATCCAGAGCCCGCTATTTGGACGAACTCAATAACGCGCTGAATACCCCCACGCTGCAAGGGAAGTGGGCCTATGCGGGTAGGTAAAATCGGTTGCTTTCAGGATTTGACATCGGCCGTCTACTCTGCTTAATATGCAACAGTTATTTTGTGTGTTCCGTGTATTTCGTGGTTATAAAATCGGCTTTGATCTGTGCTGAACGGAGGATTGCTGAATATGGAAAAAAACTGCCTTTTTTGTCAAATAGCCAACGGAGAAAAACCCACCGAGATTCTGTTCGAAAATGACACCCTCGTGGTTTTTAAAGATATACATCCCGCCGCCCCGGTACATCTTTTAATTGTACCGAAGAGACACATCAGAAGTATCAATGACCTCACCGAATCCGACAGACCCATCCTGTCGGAGCTGATGATGGTAGCCCGGGATATGGCTGGGCGGCAGGGTTTAGCTGAATCCGGATATCGCCTTTTTGTCAATGTGGAAAGGGGAGGGGGGCAGGTTATCTTTCATCTGCATCTGCATCTGATCGGAGGCTGGCAGAAATAAAATTATGGCCGTCATACCCGAAAAAGCAGCCGGGCTGTATATTCATATCCCCTTTTGCATGAGAAAATGCCGCTATTGTGATTTTTACTCTATTTCCGATCTTTCCCAAACTCCCCGATTCTTGGCAGCCCTTAAACGCGAAATGCAGATGAACAGCGGAACCCCGCTCGTATTCGATACGCTTTATATCGGCGGCGGCACCCCGTCGGTGATGGCACCTGAAGCAATCGGACAAATCATTGAAACTGCCTCAAGGTATTTTAACATCGCCGCCGACTCCGAAAAAACCCTGGAAGTCAATCCGGGTACGGTGAGCCTTGATAATCTTTCTGAATATCGAAAATACGGTGTCAATCGCTTAAGTATCGGCGTCCAATCATTTGATGACAAGAATCTCCAATTTCTCGGTAGGCTCCACACCGGCAGCGATGCGCGTTTATCCGTTGAATGGGCGCGTACCGCCGGGTTTGACAACATCGGGCTGGATCTGATCTTCGGACTGCCCGGGCAGGATAAAACCAATTGGCTCGGCGATCTGTCACAAGCGTGTAACCTTGAACCGGAGCATTTATCCTGTTATATGCTGACTTGTGAATCCGGCACACCCCTGGACGGGGATGTCAAAACCGGCCGGGTCCAGTTGGCGCCAGAAGGCATGGTGCTGGATTTGTTCAATACCGCAATCCATTTCTTGACCGTTCGCAGTTTTCTCCATTATGAAGTTTCCAACTTTGCTCATATGGCAGAGTCTAATGGCGAACCGAGAACATCAGTGCACAACCTGAAATACTGGTCGTTTGTACCTTACATTGGTTTCGGACCGTCAGCCCACTCGTTTATTGAACCCGAGCGCTTTTGGAACCACCGCAGTGTGACAACTTATGTGCGGCAAATCGAAGCTGGAAAATCAGCGATAGCGGAAAAAGAAATCCTGACCAAAGAGCAGATGATCATCGAGGCCATCTATCTGGGATTCCGAACCACCCGGGGAATCGATCTGGATGGGTTCAAAGCCAAATTTAATATGAGCTTTAGCCAAATCTTTGAAAGAACCATTGCTGAACTTGAAGCCAGGGGCATGATTAAGATGAGTGAAAGGCACTGTGCTCTGACGCGCAAAGGGCTGTTGTTTTTAGACAGCATTGCCTCCATGTTTACCAGTCAGGATATGAGTTGAAGGGCATAAGGCGCAAGGCTCAGGGCTAAAGGAGCGGACACCGGGGGTGCCCAGTCCATTTCGCTTCGATGATCAGGAGCTGTAATTTAATTTTCCCCAGTCCTAATTCTAATTTCTCTCCGTCCGAACCACCCCGCGCCGCTGCGTTATACACTCTGCTTACTAATCTCCCATCACACGGCACTACACCCTCTGCTTACCAATCCCGCAACCCGCTAGCCTCGTCTAAGTTTTCTGCTGTCTCCCACCCGCAGCGTCACATTTTTGGAATCAAAATATTCAATCAACGGGATAACATATTTGCGGGAAACGCCGGTCATTTCCTTAAACTGGGGAGTCGTGATCTCACCATGGGATTTCAGAAATTCAACCAGTCTGTTCTTTAATTCATCGACGGCCCTGGCGTGAAAATAGAGGTCTTCTTTGGTTTTTACGATTTGTCCTTCTTCCACCAGATGCATCAGCACTTCTTTGGTTCGTTTGGGGTCGGCATCCAGTGTTTTCGTGAATTCACGAAAATACGGGGGCTGCAGTCCACCCTCCTGGTATGCGTTTAAAATTTTTCGACGGACGTCCGCCTGATCTACACCCAGAGATACCCGATGGCTCTCAAGACGCACGGTGTTTTCTTCCTGTACGATTTGCTTGCTTTTGATCATCTGGTTGAGCACCAGATTGAAAAGCTTTGAATTGGATAACCGGGGGAATTTGGATCTTAGCTCCTCTTTGGGCATTCCTGCCTTGAGGGGGTTTGTTTCATGGTATTTAGCCAGATATTTCGCGCTTTTCTGCTGTAACGTCTCAAAGGTAGTTTGATGGATGTAAATGCGGTTTTCTTTATCTGTCTGCAGGATAGTTCTTTGGGACAACAGGTGCTGCAGGATGGTATCTAGCTGTTTGCCGCCTAAATTCGACATGATTTTCAGATGGGAAAAAGAGACCCCGTTGTAGCCGGCCTGCTGAATGTGGTAGGTGATAACGTTTTCAGGGTCTTCATCTGTCAGATGCTGCAACCCGCTAATAATATCCGGCTTCAGGCGCTTGTGTTTTTGCGGTGTCGGGTTTAGCACCTGTCCGCCGCCGATGGTGCGTATGGGGGAATAGCTGCGAATGACAAAACGGTCATCCTTGACGATGGCCACCGGCAGATAGAGTCGAATTTGGGCCAGGGCAGTGTGTCCGGGCGGCAGTTCCTCCTGCTCCAGCAAAATCAGATGGCCCAGCACTTCGCTGGTTCCGGTATGCATCCTGACCAGGGTTCGGTTTTTAAGCGGTTTTTTGTTACTGGGCAGATAATGAAATGACAGATCCACCATATAACTTGAAATTAAGGCACCCGGGCTGGACAACACTTCGCCGCGTTGGACTGCCGCCTTGTCGAGTCCCTGGAAATTTATGGCCGTTCGCATGCCGGCTTCCGCGCTGTCGGCACTCTGATTGTGGACCTGGATTCCGCGAACCTTGGATGTAATCCCGGATGGGTAAACCATGATGGTGTCGCCGACGGTCACTTTGCCGGAAACCAGCGTCCCGGTAATCACGGTTCCAAAACCTTTCATGGTGAAGACCCGATCGATGGGTAGACGAAATAAACCCGAGGGCGGGCGCGGGGGAATATCCCCGGCGATTTCATCAAGAGCGGTGATAAGCTCGGGGATCCCCTGACCGGTCACGGATGATACGGGCAGGATGGATGAGTCCTCCAAAAAGGTTCCCCGGCTGAAATCCCGGATATCTTCAAGGGCCAGCTCCAGCCATTCTTCATCCACCAGATCTATTTTGGTCATGGCGACCAGGCCATGCCGGACCCCCAGTAGCATACATATTTCCATGTGTTCCCGGGTTTGGGGCATCACGCCTTCATCCGCCGCAATGATCATGACCACAATGTCGATTCCCGTTGCCCCGGCCACCATGTTTTTGATGAATTTTTCATGACCGGGAACATCCACGATCCCTAGAAGCCGACCTCCCGGCAGGTCCAGTGAGGCAAACCCCAGCTCAATGGTGATGCCGCGCTCCTTTTCTTCTTTTAACCGGTCCGTATCAATGCCGGTCATGGCCTTTATCAGGCTGGTCTTGCCGTGATCAATATGTCCGGCAGTTCCGAGAATTATCTGTTTCACCTAACATTCTCCTAAGTCATTTTTATCTATTAGGACCCAGATTTTTGTGGATTTTAGAAATTCAACATTTCTTATGTTAACCTTACAGACACATAATTATATCAGTTAAATCCGTGTTTATCCGTGTCCCGAATTTAAAAATTATTAATTTCGGCGTTGGCGCAAATATTCGGCAAAATAAGCCAGCCCCACCATAATAATTGCCAGGCCGACAACATAGACGATATGAACCTTGCCGTAGAACATCCGTGTAAGGACGACGGCAAAAACGGCACCGATAACAACTCTGATAATAAAAATCTGGAATTGATTCAATTTATTGGCCTCTTCGCAATTCTTTATTAAAAAAATAATTATTATATTAGTTGGCAACAAGCGTCAATGCCAAGTTTTTTCTTGATATGATTGAACCGATTTGCTATGTAAAAATGTTTGGTTGGACAGGCGGATGGGGCAATTGTTTTTTTCATTTCCGACTTCCGCATTCCGAATTCAAATATGGTGGGTGTAGCTCAGTTGGTAGAGCCCCAGGTTGTGGCCCTGGTTGTCGTGGGTTCAAGTCCCATCACTCACCCCATTTATAAATTTAAAACCGGGCAGGGAAGTCTGCCCGAATTCGTTTTATTTTAAAAAAATAAAGATTGGCTGAAATTTTTTCACAAATCGATGAATTTAG
>CAMYLH010000119.1 GCA_947259065.1 uncultured Desulfobacterales bacterium | reverse complement strand
CAAACAAAGCAGGCGATCGAGGCCCTCAACAGGCGGGTCCAGGAAGCATCCAATAAACAGGGTGTATATTTTTCACGTCTGGTCGCCGGTCTGTTCTTTGTCCACCTGATGTCAGGGGATTTGCATCACGCGAGATCCACAGCGGTACACCTTGAGTCTGTGGCGACCGCTGGAAACATCCAATATACGAAAGCCTGGAGTTCATACATGCGGGCCTGCACATTCCTGCATAGACATGAACTGGAACAGGCCGCGCGCCACTTCGAAGTCGCGGTCGAACAGCGTTATATCCTGCATCGCATCGCAGCAGTCGAGAGCCTTGCCGGCCTGGCGCTTACCCAGGAACTGATGGGCCAGTGGGATAGGGCAAGACAAACGACGCTGCTGTTACAGAATTTCGCTGAGGAACTGAGCGATCCCGCTTATCTGTACATCGCGCAGTCCTGCAAGGCACGTATTGATGTACTGCGGGGTGATCTGGTCAACGCATCTGTCTGGGCTGGCAACAACACTGAACCGCCAGAATTTGCGGAGATGTTTATGTGGCTGGAAGTGCCTGCGCTTTGCCGCACACGAGTGTGGATTGCACAGGGTAGTGAAGAAAGTCTGAAGCGTGCTTGTGATCTGCTGGAAGAAATAGTAACTCGCAGTCAATCATGGAACCTGGTCAACCATGAGCTTGAAGCCGGAGCCTTGCGCAGCCTGGCCCTGGAAAAACTTGGGCGTGCAGAAGAGGCGATTGCGTGCCTGGTTAAAACCCTTCAAATGGCAACACCAGGCGGCTGGGTACGTCCTTTTCTGGAACTGGGTCAACCAATGGCTGCACTTATGGCTCGTCTGCATCAGCAGCAGAAAATATCGGATTTCAGCCATCAGCTGGTGTCACTGTTAAGCAGTGCATCTGTTTCCACAGAAAGAAAAGTGGCGAATGAGCCTGACCCGGTTGGCATCTCCAGCTTGATTCAGGAAAAACTGACCCGGCGCGAACTGTCTATTTTGGAACTGTTGGCGCAACGCCTGCAGAATAAAGAAATTGCCGCACGTCTGTTTGTTTCACCAGAGACCGTTAAAAGCCACATAAAAAGGCTTTACCAGAAACTGGATGTGCACAATCGCCGTGATGCGGCGGCAATGGCCAGGCAAGTGATTGCTGCAAAAGATATGAATCAATAGCCCCTTATTTTCCCCCGTTTTGGGGGTTTCGCAAAACACCTTCCTGGGCAATCATTATTTCATCCGGAAAACTTTCAGTTCGGCCGGTTAGTAATCATGGGAAGTAAAGTTTATGTCTAAAGCCAATGAATCAGCTTTTTCAGCACCAGGGTTTTACCGTATAGAAATTCAAGGTCGATTGCATAAAGACTGGTGGAGTCGTTTAGGTGCGATGCAGGTTTCTTCCTATGTGCCTGATAACGGCATTGAAGTGACCATATTACAAGTCTATGTGCCTGATAACGGCATTGAAGTGACCATATTACAAGGTGTTATCAGGGATCAGCCTGAGCTTGCCGGCATTATGAAAACCTTGTACGAACTTCATCTGACCCTGCGCACGGTGAATTACCTGGGCAAACTACCTTCCACTAATTGATTTTCTGCCCCCCCTCAATTAACCCGTTTTGGGTGACTTTTTTCAAGTTTCAATTGATTAAGCTTATGGCAGTTGAAACAGACAATTGTAATAACTAGAGGAGATAGAATCATGATTATAAAGTATTCACGAAATATCATTATTGCCGGACTGCTCTGCAGTGGTCTGCTAACCCCCGCGTTTGCGGAATCACCAAAGATGATTACGCAAAAGCCTGTAATGAAAATGACCACCCCGATCCCGGAAAATATCACGGCACCGGACAAGCTTGAGACGTCGATAGGCACACTCACATTTGAAGACGGTTTTCCCACTAAGGACACCGCTCAGAAGGTTTACGATCAACTGGATTTTCAGCGTGCCGTCGAGTCCGTCATGATGACGACTCCAGGTGCTTCAGTACACGCATTTGCTAAGGCCCTTCGTGAATTAGGTCCGGATAATGAGGCGGCTATTATCTGGCCACGCATGGACACCAAAGTGCAATTGCTCACGCCAAACACTACCGTGATCTACCTCTTCCTTTGGATGGACCTGAAGAAAGGCCCAATGGTTATGGAGGTGCCACCAAAAGTTTTGGGGCTGATTGATGATCACTGGTTTAAATATGTCACGGATTTCGGCCTGGCTGGTCCAGATAAGGGTAAGGGCGGAAAATATCTAATCCTTCCTCCCGATTACAAGGGCGACGAACCGGATGGCTATCACGTCGCGAAATCCGCGACTTTTGGGAACTGGTTGCTGATTAGAGGATTCCTTGAAAACGGTGATGCTGCCCCGGGATTGAAGAACATCAAGGACAACTTCAAGCTATACCCACTCGGCAAGACAGCAAGTGACTCCAAAGTGACATATCACGATATGTCGATGAAATATATCAACACCATTCACGCCTCGGATGTCACTTTCTTCGATCATATCAACGAGATCGTGCAGTACGAGCCAAATGCTGCACAAAATCCTGAGATACTTGGTTTGCTGGCATCAATCGGCATAGAGAAGGGAAAGCCGTTCAAGCCTGATGCGCGGATGAAGAAAATCCTCAAAGATGCAGCCAATGTTGGTTCGGCGGCATCGCGTGTAGTGCTCTATCGCAGCCGCGACCCGGAGGCACCGGTCTACCCCAACAGCGGTTGGGAAGCGCCCTGGATCGGTAACAGCTCAACGTTCGAAAAAGATGGCGTTAGTCTGATTGATGCACGCACCCGTTTCCACATGTACGCTACAGGAATCACACCGGCTATGGTAACTCCAAAGGTTGGCAGTGGCACCCAGTATATCGCTGGTATGCGCGACTCGAAGGGACGACCATTTGAGGGTAGCAAGACTTACAAGGTCCACCTTCCACCAAATGTACCTGCCAAACAGTTTTGGGCGTTTACAGTTTACGATGTGCAGACGCGCTCCATGCTGCAGACAGATCAGCGTTTCCCCGAAATCACCAGTGCTGAAAAGTCCGTTCAGAAAAATACTGATGGGTCCTACGATGTTTACTTCGGGCCTAAAGCGCCTAAAGGCAAGGAAAGCAATTGGGTACAGACGGTTCCTGGTAGAGGCTGGCACATGCTATTCCGTCTCTATGGACCAGAGCAAGCCTGGTTTGACAAGACTTGGCGGCCCAGTGAAGTGGAACTGGTCGAGTAGGGCGCCAGAATATCTCTGTCAACGCCGGCAGAAAGACAAGCTGGCGTTGATGCTAGAAACCAATTTAAGGAGTTAAACGATGAAAACGAAATATCTCACTACCACCCTCGTAATAACCGGACTGATGGCAATCGGTTCGGCAGCATCAATTCAGGCTAAAGAGCTGGGAGAAACGAGAAACCTGTTTGAAACTGCTGGCAACAAAGAGACCAGTAAAAACTTCAAGCCCGCGCCGCAGAAGATTGAAACAAACTTCGGCACCCTTGAGTTTGAAGGTGGTACCTATCCGACAAAAGCCTCTGCGAAGAAGATTTTCGATGAGATCGATTTACAGCGTGCCACCCAGGCCTATATGGATTTTTTCCCGGCTATGTCGCTCTATGGGATTGTAAAGTCGCAAATCCGTGATTTCGGCTTCAAGACTTCGTCGGACGTCGGGGTGATGGCAGATTTCATGAAATCCAGCGAGAACTACCTGACTGGCAACAACAGCACTATTTACGCCTTTGCCTCCATTGATCTTAAAGTCGATGGGCCAACGGTCGTTGAAATTCCGCCCGGTATGTACGGCACGGCAAACGATGCTAATTTCAGATATCTCACTGATTTTGGCCCGACGGGTCCCGACAAGGCCAAAGGTGGCAAATTCCTGTTTCTGCCTCCTCAATTCAAAGGTGAGGTACCTGAAGGTTATTACGTATTCAACTCCCCAGGCTTCCGGATCTGGGCGATGATGCGTGGCTTCGGCGAGGTCGGGACAGGTGACAAGGCCGTGAATTGGTTCAAAGAACGCCTCAAGGTTTATCCACTGGCTTCCGGACCTCGACAACATCAAGCCATTAATATTTCAGGTATCGGGGCCAACACCTTGCCGCCTGAGGATGGCTCAGCCTTCGAGATGCTGAACGAGGTTATCCAGTATGAACCTACGGAACTGTTCGATAAAGAACTACTGGGTCGTTTGGCAACGCTGGGTATCGAAAAGGGGAAACCGTTCAAGCCCGATTCGCGCATGCAGGGCATTTTTGACCAGGCGGCGAAACAAGGGGTCGCGATGAGCCGTGCCATCCTGTATTCGTCCCGGGAACCGGAAATCAATTACTGGCCCGATCGCCATTGGGAAAAGATGTTTGTGCGCAACACTGAATTTATGGAGAACGGCCACAGCGACATCGACGCCCGGACGTTATGGCACTACCAGGCCATCGTTGTGTCTCCCAATTTGCTCTCAACTACTCCTGGGGCTGGAACATCTTATCTGACTGCTTCCAAGGATAAGGACGGAGCTTTCCTTATGGGGAACAAGAGTTACCGGCTGCGTGTGCCAGCCAAAATGCCGGTCAAGCGCTTCTGGGCAGTGACAGCCTACGATCCTGCAAGCCGCAGTCTGCTAAAATCAGACGGCAATATCACCGTCGGGAGTCTGGGGAAACCCGAGGTCAATAAAGATGGTTCGGTCGATATTTATTTCGGTCAGAATGCTCCGGAAGGTAAAGCGAAGAATTTCATCAAGACTGATCCCGAAAAAGGATTCTTCGTCGTGTTCCGTTTTTATGGCCCTCTTGAAGGTTATATCAATAAGACCTGGGTGCTTAATGACTTCGAACTGATCAAGTAAAAAACTAAGCAGCGACCTGTGGGGGCGATGACTCAATCGACCCCCTGCAGGGCACACCATAATATTAGGGGCGGGTCAAAACTCGTCCCGCAAACTGCGAAGAGTCCATAAACTAAATCGACTGTTTTTCCAAGCCGCTACCAGATTGTCCTCGTATCAGGTGAGCGAGCGCTTGCATTCTGAGAAATAACGATTTCAAATCACCGTTACTTAAAGAATACGGCCCGATCTCATCAGCGTTGCCCATGGATATTCAGCATCAAATCAATCCCATCATCCGGACCAAGCTATACGTGCCGACGATGATCGCGGACCACGTGTCCCGCGGCCGGCTGATCGACCTGATGGACAGGGCTCTCGAGGTGCCGCTGACTCTGGTTTCAGCGCCTCCCGGCTACGGCAAGAGTGTGCTCGTCAGCGAATGGGTCAGGCTCCGGGGGCATTCCGCCGCCTGGCTGTCACTGGACGAGTCCGACGGTGACCTGAGGCAGTTTCTCTCCTACCTGGCAGCGGCCATCGACAGCGTGTCTCCCGACGCTTGCTCTACTGTCTTAGGGTTATTGGGAGCGCCTGAGTTGCCGCCTTTGCCGCTGTTGACCGCCTGCCTAATCAACGGCCTAGACGACATTGACTCACCCATTGTCGTCGTGTTCGACGATTATCATTGTTTGGCCCGCACATCACCGGTGCACGAACTACTAGAGAATTTGCTCCGGCATCCACCTTCGAATATCCACATCGTACTCATCACCCGCCGTGACCCGCCGCTGTCAATGGTCCGGCTGCGGGCGGGCAACCGCATTGCCGAAGTACGGCTCCGTGATTTGCAGTTCAGCGGACCCGAGACTGCGGATCTGCTGGCTGCGACCGCGGGGCATACCATCGGCGCGGATGCGCTCGCCAACCTGCAAGCGGAGGTCGAGGGCTGGGCTGCTGGCCTGCGCCTCGTATCGTTAGCCGTCCGCCATACCAAAGACCCAGATGCCATTCTACAAGCCATGCATGGGGGTGTTCCGCAGACGCAGGAATACCTTCTGATCGAGGTGCTGGGCGGCCTGTCCTACACAGTGCGTGAATTCCTCCTGAAGTCCTCCATCCTCAATCGATTCTGCGCAGACACCATCGAAGCGATCTGTTGTCCTGACGCTCAATCAGTTCCGTTCGAACTGAGTGGGCAGGAGTTTATCGAGTTACTGCAGCGGGACAATATTTTCGCAATATCTCTCGATGCCGACGGTCGATGGTTCCGCTTTCATCATCTGTTCCAGGCCCTGCTGCGGCGCCAACTCCGGCAGCAATCCGCACCGGGTGATATCGAGCAGCTGCATCTGCGGGCCAGCGTCTGGTTCGAGGGCCAAAACCTGATCGACGAAGCGATTTTATATGCCCTCAAAACCCAGGATGCGAACTCTGCGGCGGACATCGTTGAACGCCATTACCACCGGGAGCTGAATCAGGACAGGTTCTATGTCCTCGAGGGATGGATTGGCAGGCTTCCTGCAAAGATTACGCAGCGGCGGCCGGCGCTCCTGCTGGGACATGCCTACGTTGCTCTTTTTCGGCAGCAGCCAGCGAAAATGATTCCGATCCTGGATCAGGTTGAATCACTCCTCGACAATGAAGCAGAAAATGGCGATCTTCGCATTGAGCTGAAATTCTTTCGCGGATACATCGATTTCTGGGAGGGCAACACTGAACAGAGCCAGCGTGAGCTCGAAGCGGTTGTGAGTGAGGTGCATGAAGAAAAACGATTGCTCCTCGCTGAAGCTAAGGTCCATTTAAGTCTTTCACGGTACATGAATGGCGAAAAAGCAATAGCGATAGAGGGGCTCAAAATTCGGGCCCAAAAAACAGCCTCGGCGGGTAGTCTACTACTCCCAAGAATGATTGGTTCGATGGCGATCATCCATTTGCTTTCAGGTGATCTGCCCCAGGCGAGATACGAAGGGAAACGGATGCGTGAATCCGCAATATCCAGCCAATCCAGACTGAACATCTCCTGGGCATATTACCTCGAGGGATTATCGCAGTTGCACTGCATGGATCTCGGCGCTGCGCTGGATCATTTTTCGGCCGGCACTGAACATCCTTATTCGACCGATGCGCGAGCCGCGGTCGATGCACTTTCTGGTCTTGCGCTGACGCGACAACTGATGCGACAACCGGAAGCTGCCATTACAACGGTTCAGCGGTTGATTAAATTCGCCGCTGAATTGAATGATCCGGCTCTCGTCGATGTGGCCCGTTCATGTGAGGCACGAATCAGCCTGCTCCAGGGTAATCTCGCCCAGGCGGTCGATTGGGCGGAATCCGCCAGCCCGCCCCTGGATCGGCTTGCCCTGCTTATCTGGCTGGAATCTCCTCCAATCATCCGGGCACGGGTCTTGATCGCGGAGGGATCGACAGAATGCCTGAGGCAAGCCAGTGAGTTACTCCGGGAAATACGGGAATTGAGCGAAGTCTGTCGGTTTACTTGCCAGATCATTGAAGTCGCGGTTCTGCAGGCCCTGTTGCTGGAGAGACAAGGCGGCAGAGACGCCGCCCTGGTATCTCTGCAAGAGGCGCTTGATTTGGCGGAGCCGGGTGGCTGGGTCCGCCCGTTCGCCGAGTTGGGCCGGCCCATGGCCGAACTGCTCGAGCAACTTGCCCGAAAGGGCGCAGAAGGGGATTTCATCCATCGCGCACTGGCGAGTGCCAAGACAGACGGCGCGTTTGCGCCAGCCCGGGAAATCCTGGCGGCAACGCCATCGACCGCACCGGCTCGTGGCGTTCAAGCAGCACCCGCGCGAGCCGGCACGACACCAGGTGACCTCACCAACCGGGAGCTCGATATCCTCGAGATGTTGATGCAGCGCCTGCAAAACAAGGAGATCGCGTCCAGGCTGTTCATCTCGACGCACACTGTGAACTACCACCTCAAACACATCTACCAAAAGCTCGGCGTCA
>CAMYLH010000118.1 GCA_947259065.1 uncultured Desulfobacterales bacterium | reverse complement strand
TAAAATAGTGGAATCCTATCGTTTAAAATAGACAGAATACCTTAACTTTAGGCAATTTAGGCATTTTAAATTTTAGGCACTTTTCTTCTTTACTATAACTGAAAGGAGTATTCATTAAACTCCCAATCCGTAACAGATTTGCGGAAACGGTCCAATTCATCTTCTTTAAGGGCGACAAAAGCCTGAATCAATTCCGGGCCCATGGCCTCACACAACACCTTGTCCGCTTTAAGCTCTTCTAAAGCGTCACGGAGGTAAAAAGGGACGGTGTCATAAGTTCCGGGTTCCACGCCGTAAATATCGCCCACCGCATGTTCCCCCGGATCGATTTTATTTTCGATGCCATCGAGCCCGGCGGCAAAAGCGGCCGCAAAGATCAGATACGGGTTGGCCGAGGCGCAGGGGGCGCGGTTTTCCACCCGGGTTGCCGCACCTCTCTCGGCGGGAACGCGGCAATAGACCGTGCGGTTATCCAGACCCCAGGCCAGATAGTAGGGCGCAAAGGAGTCGGGGACATATCGTTTGTACGAATTGATGGTGGGTGCAAACAGGGCCGACATTCCCTTGGCATGGGCCATTTGGCCGCCAATGAAATAACGTGTCAGATCAGAGATCCCATCCTGCCCTTTTGGATCATCAAAAAGGTTTTTGCGGGTCTTAGGATCGCTTAACGACAGGTGAATGTGGTATCCGCTGCCACCGCCGTCGGTGGTGGGGCGGCCCATAAAGGTCAGGTGCAAATTTTCCTGCGCTGCCATTTCCTTGCAGACATATTTGAAAGTGAAGGAGTCATCGGCTATTTTCAGAGCCTCGTCATGTTTCCAGTTGATTTCGTACTGGCTTGGGAAAAACTCGTGATTCATGTAAAGGATGTCGAGACCCAGGTCCATCAATGTATTCTGGAGTTTAGGTAAAAAGCCCGTTTTGTCGCATGTGGGGTTGAGCTGGTACACACAGGCCAGGTTGGAATTGTACAAATCCGTGGGACTGCCTGCCGTCGGATCGAAGAGGAAGAACTCCAGCTCGGTGGCACAAACCGCCCGCAGATTTTTTTCTTCGTATTTTTTCAGAATATTCTGAAGCGCGTAACGCGGATCGACGGGTATGGGCTTACCATCCCTGAAGGCATTTCCGATCAAACGGGCCGTACCTTCAAGATAGGGTAGAACCGCAAATGTATTCAGGTCCGGCATGATGGTCATGTCTTTCCATTCGATTTCATAGCCACATCCGGTTTCTGCGGCCACGTCGTTTGCCAGGTGAATGGCATATATCGCCTGGGCAAAGCCAAGGCCTTCTTCGGCTATGGCTTCGAGACGTTTGGCCGGCATCATTTTGCCCCGGCTGACCCCATAAAGATCCGGATATTCAAGCCGCAAGGTGGTTATATTTTTGGCCTTGATAATTTCCTGAATTTCTTTTAGCTCCATGGTGTTCTTTCCTCCTGCCGTTGGACATAAGTGTAATAAAAATTACATTTATATCTGTTTATTGTAATATTTAATTCACCAGCTATTGTCAAGCAAAAAAATCAACTACCAAAATAAGTTTCTTGGATATAGGTTTCCTGCTTCAATTCGTCGGGGCGGCCTTTCATTTTGATGGTGCCGGTCTCCAGCAGGTAAATTTTCTCGGAAAGGGTGAGGGCAAAATTCACGTTTTGCTCGGTGATCACAATGGTAATGCCGTTTTCTTGATTTAAATTTTTAAGGACCTGGGCTATTTCCTTACAAACCAGCGGCGCCAGACCGATGGTGGGCTCATCGACCAACAACATCCTGGGGTTGGACATCAGCGCCCGGCCCAGTGACAGCATCTGCTGCTCGCCGCCGCTCAACGTTTTGGCCTCCTGGTTGCCACGCTTGGAAAGTATCGGGAACAAATCATACACCATTTGAAGGTTTCTTTCCTTGTTTCGCTTGGCGCGATAAGCTCCGATTAGCAGATTGTCCTTCACTCCCATATAGGAAAAAAGATTTCTTGCTTCCGGGGCATAGGCAATTCCCCGGCGCACAATTTCGGTGGAAGACAAGTCGCGCAGATTGGTGCCGTCAAATAGAATTTCTCCGTAACAATGGGTCAGCCCGAGGATCGAGTCCAGCAAGGTTGATTTGCCGGCACCATTGGGGCCGATAATTCCGATAATCTCGCCTTTTTCAACGGAAAGCGAGACTTTATGCAGGGAGCAGGCCTTACCGTAAAAAACTTCAAGATTTTGAATTTCCAGAAACGCCATGGTTGACTCAATTTTGGTGTAGTTTCATACAAGTGTTCAGGATATGCTTGTGCCTACCCTTGCTCGTCTGAGAAACCCGATAAAATTCCAAATCCCAAGCACCAAATCCGAAATTCCAATTACCGAAACATCCCGATCACTTAATTGATTCTTCGTAACCATTCACGAGTTTTGAAATTTGATTTTTGGTGCTTGGAATATTCATGATTTTCAGTATGCAATTAATTTTCCCAACTTCACTCATGTCCCCAAGTATGCCTCAATTACCTTTTGATCTGCGATGACTTCCTCAAATGAACCTTGGGCTATGAGCTGGCCAAATGAAACGACCACAACCCTGTCGACCAGAGGGGCCAATGATTTCAGATCATGACTGACAATGATAAAGGTCAGGCCCTCCTTTTTCTTCTCTTCGAGCAGTTCGGATAGCTCCGCGATTTCTGCGGCCGTCAGTCCGGCGAAAACCTCGTCGAGCAGAAGAAGTTTGGGGCAGGTTGCAATCGTCCTTGCCAATTCGAGTCTTCGAAGATCCCCCATGGACAGTTCACTGGGGAGTGCTTTCATGTGACGTTCTTTAAAACCGACACTTTTTCCGATTTCCCTTTCCCTTTCACTTGCGGAATTCATATTCATGACACGCAGTATGTTATCGGGCATTACCCCGACACGGATGTTTTTTGTGACCGTCATCTCATTGAAGGGTCGCGGAATCTGATAGGTGCGGGAGATACCGATTTTTACGCGTTCATGGGTGGGATAGCCGGAGATCTCCTTGCCACGAAAGAATATTTCCCCCTCATCCAGTTTATGCTCATTCATGATCAAATTAAATGTGGTGGTCTTGCCTGAACCGTTTGGACCAATCAGCCCCAGCGACTCTCCCTCGTCAACGTGGAAACTCAAATCATACACGGCAAAAATACCGCCGAATTTCTTGGTAAGCGATTTCAACTCAAGCAGTTTGGCGGTCATGTCCTTCCCCTTTCGATTGACCTCCCTTTATCCGGCGGTGGACAACATCAACAACTGTGTAAAGCCCTTTTGGGGCATACATATAGACGATTAATGCAATCGAGCCATAAAACAGATAACGCCAGGCGCCTGGAATGTACGGACGCAAGAATTCCAGTAAAAATGTCAAAAAGTATGCCCCCATTATGGGCCCCACGATGGTATGCTCGCCGCCGATCAGGGCGGCGATCAATATGGTGAACAGAAAATTGATATCGAACATACCCCGGGGAGAAATCGATCCCAGATAATGGGTGTATAAAACTCCGCCGATACCTGCCACCAGAGCGCTTAACATAAAAGCAAACAACTTGAATTTGGAAGTGTTCAGTCCGGCGCTTTTAACAGCATCTTCATCCATGCGGATGGCACTGAGCACTGTCCCCACACCGGATCGGGTCAGTGCCCACAGCCCGAAACCAATCAGAAACATGGCAAACAGAGAAAGATAATAATTCGATACGGCACCCGTGATCAGCAGCGGCAAACCGGTCAATCCCCTGCTGCCACCCGTCACTTGCGGCCTGACAACCTGTACCAGATGGTAGGTTACTTCCATAAATGCCAGCGTGACCAATGCAAAATAAGTCCCTCTGGTTCGTAATGCGGGAAAAAAGAAAAGCGTGCCGGCAGCCATGGTCAGTAAAACTGCCAGCGGCATGCTGACATACAGTGGCACAGCATACTGATGGGATAATATGGCGCTTGTATATCCGGCAATGCCGATTAAAAAAGGATGACCAAAACTGATGTAACCCGTATAGCCCGACAGAATATCCCAGCTCATGGCAAAAATTGCGATAAAATTGGCGAAAATAAAAATCCTGAGAGTTCCTGCGGAAAGCACCAAGGGCATTAAGCTCATTAGAACGGCAAAAAGCAGCCACCAGAGTAATGCTTTTTTCAAAACAGCTCCTTAAGATAGAACCGACGAGTTTAGGCTTCCTCTTTACCAAACAAACCTTTAGGAAGAACAACCAGAATAATGATAATGAGCAGCAAGGTGAAAACACCCCTTAGCTCCGGTGCGATCACTGTCGTCGTAATCGTTTCCATGAAACCGACGATGTGGGCCGCCACCAGACTGCCCATAATGCTGCCGATACCGCCGATGATCACTACGGCAACGGCTGTTATAAGGGGTGAGACCCACATGGTGGGGTCCAGTTGGGTATAGGTGGCAAAAAAAACACCGGCCAGCGCGCCCAAGGCGCCAGACAACGCCCAGGTCAGGATATTAATGCGTTCAGGATCGATACCCGACAGCAAAGCGCCTTTCGGGTCCATGGAGACGGCCAGGATCGCCCGGCCGAGCTGGGTTTTTCTCACAAAGATGAGTAATGCTGCCAATACGACCCAGCTGGTAATCATGGCAAAGAATATGTTCCATGAAATGGTAACATCATGTACCCGCGAAATGCCGGAAATGATCGGCCAGATGGCTCTGGGCGCCGGTGAATAAATTAAGATGATGACAGACTGCATGACGACTGCCAGAATGAGCGTTGAAATTTCCACGGCAATGGGGTTGTTTAGTAGACGTTTCACAATGCCAAAATAGGTGATAATACCGAAAAGTATGCCGACAACGATGGCACCCAGCAAACTGATTATTTTAGAAAGCTCCAGCACCTGGGACAAACTATAATAGGCGTAACCTCCCAGCATAATATATACGCCGTATGCCAGATTCAGTACACGGCCCACGCTGAAAATCATGGTAAATCCCACTGCAACCAGGGCATATAGACCGCTTATGAGAAACCCCTGAATAATTATTCCGCTCATTTCTGTATATTTTACCTTACTTCGACATTCATGATTCGATATTTTACTTTACTTTTTCACCCATGGCGGGACGGTGAACTGACCATTGGCGTATTTGGGCGGGTAGACACATTTTACCGTTCCGTCGGTGTACCATTGGATCACGATCAGTGAAGGATGGCCGTCATCGAGAGGCGGTGTAATGTCAGCTTTTACATTGTGTGTGAAGGCCACACCGGTTCTGGGTTCAATTTCACCCGGTTTCCAATAGGCATATCGCAGCCAGAGCTTCCCGTCTTTATAAAGTTTGAGATCTTCGTTTTCCATCTCCTTAACCCATGCATCCAGGGGCTTGAAGCCACCGGCGCGTTCGGCGGCGCTGACGGCGTTGTAAATGCCGTAATAGGCGTTAAAGCCGTTAAAGTGGGGATATACCGGACGCTTCTTATACTTAGCCTGATACTTTTTGACAAATTTTTCAGTGCGGGGGTCCATATCCATTCCGAGGGTCGGTGGCGGCATTAATGTGGACATGCCACCTCCCATGCCGCCCGTGTCTTTCCAGAATTCACGACCGACGGCAGCCACGTTAATACCTGTAATGGGTATCGGAACCTGCATTTTTACATATTGGGATGTCGGAACGACACATTTCACCGAGGAGATTAAATAGATAAAATCCGGGTTGGTTTTTATGATCTTATTGTAGATGGGGCTGAAATCCACCGTATTGACATCGTATACAATATGATCCACCATTTTAATGCCTGCCGTCGGCAGGATGTCACCTTTGATGAATTCGAAGGTTCCGGCACCATAGGCAGTGTCTTCCTGCATAATGACAGTCGTTTTGTAACCCAAATCCTTGGATAGCACATCCTTGCCGAAATCGACGTATTGAGTGCCGAGCGCATAATCCGTCGGACAATTCATAAAATACATTTTGTATTTTTCGTACTCCGTACTAACCTTTTCGATGGCCGAATAGGCCGAAGTCCAGGTGTCCAGCGTCGGTGTTTGGTATTCCGCCATTCTTGGCAGCCATCCCAAAGATACGTCGTCGATGCTTCCTGAAATAATAAAATCTACCTTTTCCTTCTCATTTAAATATTCGTAGGCCTTGATGCCTTCGGTCACGTCTTCGCCGGTATCGGCTTTGACAAGTTTAATCATGCGGCCTCCCAGCATTCCTCCGGCCGCATTGATTTCTTCAATGGCGATTTCAGCAAAAGACCCGATAAATCCAATCACTACCGGTTGGTCGGATGCTGAAAATGCAGGGCAGAAATACGCAAACAGTAAAAAGATAAATACGGGCATCAACAACAAGGTCAGCATTGATTTTTTTTTCATTTTCCCCCTCCTTATTTGTGAATGTTAACGGCTGAACAGCAAAAAAAGGACTTTTGGTGGTCTCAAAATAAGTTGGAAATGTACGTTTTTTACCTTAATTAAGGTCTTCCGGATAATACTTTTGGACTGCGCTGTCGGTAGCCACCCCCGGACAACGATTTATAGGTACGCCTTAGGGTGCAGGGCTCCTGTTGTCTTTGTCAAAGTAGTTATCTGAAAGTCTATACCAACTCGATCTGTAGGCAATTTTATCTATTGCGGGCTTTAGCGGAAATGTAATGTAATTATTATTTCAAAAATATAAAATATCTTAGTATTTTATACATTTATGAATGTCAAGAAAAAAATGATTATAATTCAAAAAATTCAAGGTTGTTAAAAATTATAAAAAATTGATTGTAAATACAAATTGTTATATATTTTAA
>CAMYLH010000117.1 GCA_947259065.1 uncultured Desulfobacterales bacterium | reverse complement strand
GCCGGCACGCTGCGCGCCAAAGTCGAAACGGTGATTTCTTCCCTGATTACCGCCAGGATTTCATCCATTGCAGTATGGGCCGGTGACGAGGTGAAGGCGGGGCAGGAGCTGGTCATACTCGACTCGCGGGAGCTCAAGGCCCGGGTCGATCAGGTCCATCAAGGGGTTGTTGCCGCCAGAGCACGATTGGCGCAGACAGAAAAAGATATTGCCCGGGTTAAGCGAATTATACGGGCGGATCCCGGAGCCATTTCCAAGGCCGAACGCGACCGCGTCCAGACGGTCTTGAGTACCGCTCAGGCGGAGCTTATAGGATTACAACGACAGGAAGACGAAGCCCGAACCGCCCTGAGCCACAGTAAGCTGGCCGCACCCATCGCCGGCCGTATCGTCGAACGCCTTGGTGATCCCGGTGATACCGCTATCCAGGGGTACCCGCTGCTGCGCATGTATGATCCCGCCACCCTGCGGCTGGAAGCCAATGTGCGTGAGTCGGTGGCGTCAAAGCTGGCAAAAGATCAACACCTCACGGTAGAGATCGATGCACTTAATAAGAAGTATTCCGTGGTGGTTGACGAGATTGTTCCCTCCGCAGACTCCGGTTCACGTACGTTTCTGGTCAAAGTTGGCTTGACGGACGGCACCGGCCTTTACCCGGGCATGTTCGGCAGATTGATGATACCCATCGGGGAAGTCGAAAAAATGTATATACCGCGTGAGGCAGTGACACATTTGGGACAACTCGATTTCGTCGTGGTGAAAACAGAGCAAGGAGCAGTTCGCCGCTATGTGCGTCTGGGCGAATCCGGCTTGGAAGATCGCATTGAGGTCATCAGTGGTTTGACTGCCGGAGAGACAGTATTGATCGCTTCGCAGTGATTTTTCCCGGGGTGGAAATTAGTTTATGTGCAATGACAGGAAATCGAGCACTAACCCAATTTTGATGAAAAATAATAATTGATAATGGCCCGGGCCAGTTCCGTAGATCTCGTGCCTAAAATCTTCCCGTGAACCCCTATAATACCAATGCATATTCCTCGGGTTCCATCCGGGGTCAAAGCATATGCTGTCAGCCAGTCGTATTTAAATTGATCCATTTTATCATTGATGGTTCCGGTTTTGGCCCCCAGCTCAAATTTTTTGAATAATCTTTTCCGGCGCAGTCGGCGAAAAGCCTTTCGGCTGGTCCCGTAACGGGCGGCATCCTGCATCAAAGCCTTCAAATCCGACGCTGTTTGGCTGCTGACCGCGGAGTTGGGCACACCAGGGTCGGCGTTATATACAATGTTACCGGTATCATCTTGAATTGTTTCCACCATCCATGGTATCGGCATCTCTCCCCTGTTGACTGCAACGGCTGCAAGCAAAGTGGCATGAAGCGGCGAAATAAGCGTTTTTTTATTGAAACCGGAAGCTATTTCAGCCAGCCCGAAATCATCCGTCGGCACCTGGATGGTACTCATCTCCAAGGGCAAATCGAAGCTAATTGGCTTGTTAAAGAGAAATTTTTCGGCATATACGGTAAGGACGTCTTGACCGAGATCATATATGCCCAACTTTCCAAAAACGGAGTTATTCGATAATGCAAAGGCCTTACGAAAAGTTGTTTTGGTACTGTACCGTCCCTTTGACGTCTTCAATTGATTTTTATAAAGCGTGTGTCTGCGACCCCTGAAATATAGCGTTTTATCCAGGCTAAATGCCGCTGACTCCAGCGCAGCAGATGCCGACACGATTTTAAAAAGGCTGGCAGCCGGATAATCCGCCCTGAGGCTCAGATTTTCTGTGCTGCCGTTGGCATCGTGATCGGCCATGGCGATGACGCGACCGTCATAGGGGTTCAGCACCACCACTGCAGACTGCAATGTTCTGGATCGATTCTGCAGCCGGCTGATGTAATTTTGAAGCTTTGCATTTATGGTGGTCCTGATGGTATAGCGCCCGCCTTCATTTTTAGCGACGATTTCATCCGTCAGCGCCAACGGATCCCCGCTGATATCGGTTAGAAAAACGGCAAGATCCCGGCGGGTAAGCTTTAATTGGGTGGCAATGAGATCTTTTTCCGGCAGTAACGAATTCCGATCGACTCGGCTCCAACGGTCTGAGATTCGGAAACCCGCTAATAAAATAATAACCAGGACCGTTAATAGACCGCCTGCAATCGTAAACAGAAACGGGAGTTTTTTCTGATATTGTTTTCTTTTTGTGCTTTTTTGGAGACCTGCTTGATACGTCCGCCATTTGGCAGGATATTTTACCTTATATCTCATTTCGGCTTATGGTGGTCACGATGTTCATTTTTTTTGGGGAGGAACTATACGGAGTTGGCCCATTCGTGTCAAATAAAAAAATAAGGGGGCTCGAATGCCCCCCATTGCGTTGTTTGTTCTAACATTAAAAATCTGGTCCTCCCGCCGGGCTGTAAGCTGGGCTTTTATTCTTTCATAATATCAACACTGCTTGGTTTTCGTCAAGCATTTCGCGCGTTCCGGTCTTCAGAACAAGATCTGGTGACCAGGGCAGACCAAAATTGGAAAGCCTAACATCTTACTCTTATTATACCTTTCGCGTTATCATTCTTTTGATATTTTTTCGGTTTATCCGGTTTAGGTAGTTGTAAAATACATTTGCAATTTGACTTTTAACGTCTTATCATATTTTGTCGAAGAAAACCTGAAGGTAAAAAATAAAGATGTATTCATCCGATATAAAGCTGTGCGCCCGACAAATTGTCAAAGAATCATTGAACCAGATATTAGCCAATATCTACCAGGTTCCGACTCTGGAAGAGATGAAGAGTTTTTTGGAAAAAAATTTCGATCATTCTTTTGATGAATACATGATTAAGCAAAAAATTAAGCGTTCACACCCGGAGTGGAGCAATGAGCTGGTGGCGGAAGAATTGGATAAGCAAAAAAGGCATTATGAATATGAATTGGGGGTGAATTTAAGAATTGCCGCGTTAAATACCATTGAAGAAGTTGAAAATCTGATCATAAGTCTCAATAATGCCATCCGGGAATGGAAAATTATGCATCTCTAGCCGTGCCGTGAAGTAACCATGCCGTCCTGGCTTCTATCAATGCTCTCAATTTGGGTAATTAAAGATTCCTCAAGAGGATGATAAAATCTGCCGATAATTATTCTGCAAGGATTTTCAAATGACTGAGGATGTAAAATGAAAAATGTAATTAAGCTGTTCGGACTCGCTGCAGTACTTATAATAGCCGCATTCTTTGCGAATTATTTTGGTGTCGTATCCATTCCCTGGCTGGAGCTTAATTCAGTTCCTACATACAGTGATGGCGCCATGCGCGCGGATGAGGCGGTTAAGGAAGTGTTTAAATAATCAGGATACACGCTTGAATTTGTCTTTTACAGCGCTACAGATAGGACATCTTTGCGGCGCCTCATCTTCACTGATATACCCGCAGACCTGGCATACATAATAATCGGTCTCACGATCAGAAACCATATCGTTCAAGGCTTTTTTGTAAAGCTCGGCATGGAGGCTTTCCACATCGCGGGCCTGGGAAAAAGCTTTTAATACGGTCCGGTTGCCTTCTTCAGCGGCATCCTTAATCAGTTTTGGATATTCTTCCACATTTGCCCTAATCTCATTCTGGAAAGCGGTTTCAAGATTTTCTTCGGTTGATCCGATTTTTCCACGCATCAATAACAAGTACCGGTGCGCATGAACGGATTCCGCATCGGCAACCGCCCTGAACAAGCGAGCTATCTGGGAATAGCCTTCCATTTCGGCTTTTTTAGCAAAGGTTGCGTTGCGGACTGATGCTTTTGATTCGGCGGCAAATGCGTAGGCAAGTTTCTTTTCTGTTTTTCCGGACATGATTCGGAACTCCTTATTTTCTTCTTCGTTTCTACGTTATATCAAAACCGAACTTCTCAATTCTCAAACCGATCTGCCAATTGAAACAACCCTCTCGATCTAGTTGAGATTTTCAGCGCAACCATAACAGAGTCGAAACTACGGTAGTCCGAGCATTTCCTGCACCAGGAGCCTCCATTCTTCTATAAGGGGGATGTTGGGTCTATTGTGGCCGGCCCGGGAGTACCAGTAGTCGGCATTCCATAAAACTCCCTCTTCGCGATGGAGATAAGCGTGTACGGCGCTGCCTTCTTTGGTCGGAATGTCCTGGGCTATTGTATGCGCCCTATCCCAGTTTCCCTTTTTATCCCACCACAGGGAGGTGAGGGTTTCGGAAAGCTGAGACGGCGGGCTGTCATTTTCGATACTTTTGAGATATTCTTCAAAGTTCATGGTGACTCCTGGCGGATTCGGAAACCAATTATTTTCCAATCATCTTGTCTTATATCCCTTCTTCAGGACATGTTGAATTTAATTGAGCTGTAAGCTCAGCAGATATTCGGTTCCTGGCTATTTCCTTTGAAATACGCTATTAAACAGAGGAAATCAACGCTATTATTACGGGATCATCATTGCCTTTTACTTTCTACAGCAATTTGGTATAAGCCTCCGTCATGTGGACAACCCAATTTGTTCCGTCGAGTCAGGGATCCCAAACATGCCCCTTCAACCAGCCATAAACGGTCCGGGAGAATCCCGGCTGCAACTCATCCTGAGAATCGTGGTCGTGGTTATCTGCCGGCTGGTGTTGAGCACGGCACGCCGCTTTGCATATCCGTTTGCACCGGTTTTAAGCCGGGGTCTGGGAGTACCACTAACATCCATCACTTCGCTGATCGCTGTAAATTGGGCGACGTCCATTCTTGGTATTTTTTTCGGCCCACTGGCAGATCGATTCGGTTACCGGAAAATGATGGTTCTCGGACTAGTCATGCTGACTGTGGGGATGTTTGCGGGTGGCTTTTTCCCTTTATACGGTGTCATAATGATCACATTGTTTCTAGCCGGGCTGGGGAAAATCGTTTTTGACCCGGCTGTTCAGGCGTACGTCAGCGAACGGGTGCCTTATAACCGTAGAGCGACGGCAATCGGTTTTCTTGAAATCAGCTGGGCCGGAAGCACGCTTTTGGGCATACCACTGATTGCATTGCTGATAGACAACGCGGGATGGCGTTCCCCCTTTTTTGCCATGGGGGCCATCGGATTTGCAGGAATAATTGCGCTGATCGTATTTTTTCCACCGGACGAACAGTCGATATCAAGACCCCGCCGGTCGCTGTCGGTTAAAAAGGTGTTGCCCATTATGGTGCAGGACAAAGCCTCACTGGGCGCGCTGGCCTATGTCTTTTTTTTCAGTGCCGCCATCGATAATCTTTTTGTGGTTTACGGTGCCTGGCTGGAAAAAGCGTTTAACGTGAGTATCGTTGCGTTGGGCATCGCAACCGGTGTCATCGGGATTGCGGAGTTGGTGGGTGAGATCCTGGTGGCAACCGTTTCCGACCGCTTCGGTTTGAAACGGGTTGTCATGATCGGGGTGACGATCTGTATTGTTACCTATGGTCTGCTCCCCTTTGCAGGCCAATCGTTGCTGCCCGCATTGGCCGGTTTGTTTATTCATTTTTTAATCTTTGAATTTACGATTATATCCAGCCTCGCCCTGTGCACCGAATTGCAGCCTGAAATGCGGGCCACCGCGCTTTCCGGCTTCTTTGCAGCCGCCGGTCTAGGAAGGATCCTTGGTGTGTTAATCGGCGGACCGATCTGGCTGGCCGGCGGCATTGTCGCCATAGGTCTGGTTTCGGCCGGCATCACTGCCCTGGCCCTGATATCGCTCTGCTGGGGTCTGGATGGGTGGCGTAAGGGGTGACCAAATGAATTTACAATTTCCCTCGATTTGGAATCAACGGTGACCATTGCTGTGACACTTGGGGTACCACGAGTGCTTAGTGTTCAGTGTTCGGTGTTCAGATTTCAGCCCAGGCGCCTGTCAGAAAAGATGCGAGTTAAATCATCAAGAAACCACGCCATTTTGGTGAAGTTTCACACAAGCGCCGCCTTGGCCGCGAGCGTCCAGTCTAATCGATTAAAAAACTGATGAACGTGAACATCGAACGTCCAACATCGAACATCGAATGATGAATTCTGTCAAATTAGAAAAGATATAGTGAAGCGAGTCCATCCTTCGATATTCGCTATTCGATATTCTGCGGTTCGATGTTATAATCACACAAAGTTTCATAAGACGTCAGGAGGGATGGGCCTTCCTGTACTGCGCCCCTGAACCCCTGAACGTTGAACCCTGAACCCCTCAACAGCTAGAATACCATACGCTGGCGCATATTTTTCCCAGTCCCATGATGGCCCGTCTTTCTTGGAAACTTGAGATAGGGGATGATGGTCTCATTTTTATTTCCGCCGGTTCCATCATAGGTGATGGATACCACCGGCACCCCGGTGTTATTCTCGATCTCTTTTGCCATGGCTTCCGTGACAAGTGAAGGGCAGCAAAATGCCGGACTGGTTTGAACGAATAAGGATACATCCGGATAATGGCGT
>CAMYLH010000116.1 GCA_947259065.1 uncultured Desulfobacterales bacterium | reverse complement strand
GGGAAAGGAGGTGATGGGGAGGGACTAATCCTCCTACGTTTTGTCATTGCTTGAAGAAATTAGGCTTCGGATTTGTAGACATTATTCATTGTTACAAAAAATAATTCAGGAGGAAAACATGTTGATCAAACGAAATAAAGGAACGATGATTATCATCGGACTGCTGCTGGCAGTTGGGGTGTTTTATGTGAGTCCGGCGATTGCACAAGACGCCCAAACGGTTGAAAGATTGGAGCGTATGATCAAGGAACAACAGCAGCAGTTGGAATCGTTGCAACAACAATTAAACCAATTGAAGCAAACCGCCACCGACGCCCAAACCCAGGCCAAAGAAGCCAAGTCGGCGACCGAAGAGGCACAAAAAACCGAAAGGGAAGCTGAAAAGTCCGTTACTTCAGGCCAGGAGCGGGTTAAACTGGCTGTCTCCGGGCAAGTCAACCGGGCGGTAAATCTGGTCGATGACGGCAAAAACACCGATCTCTACTTCGTGGACAGCGATGCCAGCAATACACGCGTACGGTTTGTCGGTACCGCCAAGGCCACCGATGATCTGACGCTCGGGTCGCGCCTTGAAATCGCGGCGGCATCCAACGAATCCGGCGACGTCAATCAGGACAATGAAGATTCCGGCGATTTTTTCAATGTCCGCTGGGCGGATTTGACGCTGGCCAGCAAACGCTATGGCAAACTCTGGCTAGGCAAGGGCAGCACGGCCTCCGACAGCACGGCCGAGGTCGATTTGTCCGGCGTCGATGTGATTGCTTACTCGAGTGTCGCCGACATTGCCGGGGGGATGTTATTCCGGGAAAGCAGCGGCGACAATTCACTCACGACTGTCTCAGTCGCCGGTGCGTTTAATAACCGTGACGGTTTAGGCCGTCAGAACCGAGTGCGCTACGATACGCCCACCTTTTGGGGATTTCATCTGGCCGGCTCGGCTGTCAGCGATCAGCGTTATGATGGGGCTTTGTATTGGGGCGGACAGGGCTACGGTTTCAAGGCGGCGGCGGCGGCGGCAATCGCCAATCCAAACCGGGACAATGCTGATTTACAGTACGACGGTTCATTTTCTGTCTTGCACGAGGGCAGCGGGCTGAATCTGACCGCATCCGCCGGTTTGCTGGACCGTGACGACGAAGGTGACCCCACCAACTTCTATGTCAAGGGCGGGTGGCTGACGCAGTTCTTTTCCGTCGGCCAGACCGCATTTGGTGTCGACTACACCCGCTCGGTCAATCTTCCCACCGGAAGCGATGAGGGCTATTCAGTCGGAGTGGCAGCGGTTCAGCAATTCGAAAAATACGGTACGGAGCTTTACCTGCAGTATCGCCTGTACTCGCTCGATCGGGATGTTGCGCCCAGTGTCAAGAAGATGAACGTTGGCACGGTCGGTGCCAGGGTCAGGTTCTGATGGATATTTGCAACCAACATAACCGAAAAGTTTGGTGGACGGCGGTCTTGTTGCTAATTGTGGTTGTCATGGCCGGCTGCGCCGGGATCAAGCCTTACGATCCGCCCAACCATCGGGAGGAGGGGCCTGAAAAAGGTCTCTTCACCGGCCCCCAGGGTGAGTGGGTGATTGTGGGGCCGAAGGCCCCGCATACGGGAACAGAGGAAAACAAAAACGGCGAGCCGGAATCTGAGATCAAGCGTGAGGAAAAGAAAGACCCGGCAAAACCGGACGCTAGCGAGCAATAATAGAAAATAATCGGGAGAGGGACGCTCGCTGCTGGGCGCTCCTCTCCCGCACCACCAGGAATGCTGGTCAGGCAAGCGGCAATCCAGACTTTTCATTTATGTTCGCACGCTATTACAGCATGAAAAATGGCGGCAAACTTAATTGGTGTCCTAATTTAATCACCACACCGCCATGAGAAGTCGGAAGTTTATCCATATTTGGAAAAATATGCAGATATGGGGGTCTTTTTTTATTGACATACAACATGTTGTATGGAATAGTTAAATATTTCAATCAAACAAGTTAAAATTAGCAATTGTTCGTTCATTCGGCGCCGATTTCCCCTTACCGCAAACCGAACGATGTCGTTCTTTTAGCAATTAGGGATACAATACCTGCTGCAGTGAGGTGGATTTGAACGGTGCCCTTTTCATCTGAATCACATTCCCTGGTTGAAAATTTTTCAAAATGGTATACCTTTCTATGGTGGACTGTTTTTAAGATTTGTCGACGTGCGGCAATCAAAAACCAAATCAAAATCAGCAACCATGAAGCAAATTAGAATATTGACGATCGCGGTAATTGACGATTCGCAATTGCAATGATCATCCGTAGACGACCATCGGCAATATTCAATCAGGCACAGGAGATGTCCAATGGGACAAAAAGGCAAATTTTTAGTTACAAACGAAGGACGCTTTGATCTGAGCAAATACATGTGGGACGACCAGCTGTTTTCCGATATTCTGGTCAGGGACAACCCCATTGATGCGGAAAAAGCCATGGGTATCAGCCGATCCCTGCGGGAAGAAATTCTGCGGATGGAATTTCAAACCATCACCATGTCGTTTATCGAAAAAATGATCGAAGCGAAGTTGATGGAATTCGGATTGACCAAACCTTCTCCGACCCGGCTGGACCGGTCCATCTTTGTAGAAAATCGTCTGGCTCTCTCTGAGAACGCCCGAAGGGTCCTGCGAAGAAGATATCTGAAGAAAGACAGCCGGGGCAAGGTCATCGAGACGCCCGAGCAAATGTTCGGTCGGGTGGCCCGTCATATCGCCAAAGCGGAAAAAAAATACGGCGCCGATGAAAAGCGTGTCAAGGAACTGGAGGAGATCTTTTTTAAGATCATGACCGAGTTTAAATTTTTACCGAATTCCCCGACCCTGATGAATGCCGGACGTCGCCTGGGACAATTGGCTGCCTGTTTTGTTCTACCGGTCGAAGACAGCATGGACGGTATCTTTGGTGCGCTGAGAAACGCTGCTCTCATTCACAAATCCGGCGGCGGTACGGGGTTTGCTTTTTCCCGCTTACGGCCGAAAAACAGCATGGTGGGCACCACCGGAGGTGTGGCGTCGGGGCCGGTCTCGTTTATGAAAATATTTAACACGGCCACCGAACAGGTCAAGCAGGGCGGCACCCGCCGGGGGGCCAACATGGCCATTTTAAAAGTAGACCACCCGGATATCATGGAATTCATTTTCAGCAAAAGGGATAACGCCGATCTGAACAATTTCAATATTTCCGTGGGCGTTTCCAACGCGTTCATGAAAGCAGCCGCCGATAAAGCTGAGTATGATCTGATCGACCCCCGCAATCAAACTCGTATCGGCAAATTGAATGCGGCCGAAGTTTACCGAACCTTGGTAAAACAGGCATGGAAAAACGGCGACCCGGGTATCATCTTCCTCGATCGAATCAATCGCGACAATCCCACCCCTGCTCTAGGTGAAATCGAGAGCACCAATCCCTGCGGCGAGCAACCGCTGCTGCCGCTGGAAGCATGCAACCTCGGTTCCGTCAATCTGGCCAAATTTGTAATTGAAAACGGTGATGGACCGATGATCGATTTCGAAGGACTCAAAGAGATCGTCACGTTATCGGTTCGTTTTCTCGACAACACCATCGATGTTTCAAAGTATCCACTGCCGGAAATCACTGCGATGGTGCGCGGCAATCGTAAAATCGGGTTGGGCGTCATGGGTTTTGCCGATATGCTCTATCAATTGAACATACCCTATGACAGCGATGAAGCGCTCGAAACCGCCGATGCCGTTATGAACTTCATTCAGGAAACCGCCCATGATGCTTCCCGCAATCTGGCCGAGGAAAAAGGGGTATTTGAAAATTACGATCAGAGCATCTATAAGGACCAAGGCGTTAAATATCGTAATGCAACCACAACGACGATCGCCCCCACCGGGACACTCAGTATTCTCGCCGGGTGTTCCAGCGGTATCGAACCCTTGTTCGCGCTAAGCTTTGTACGTAATGTCATGGACAATGACAAACTGCTGGAGGTAAATCCTTATTTTGAAAAAGTGGCCGCCGCAAGAGGTTTTTACAGCCATGAATTGATGGATACTATTGCCAAGACGGGCAGTATCCGGGAACTTATGGAAATCCCCGAAGACGTGCGCAAGGTCTTTGCAACGGCCCACGATGTGTCGCCCGAATGGCATGTCCGCATGCAGGCCGCTTTTCAGAAACATACGGACAATGCCGTTTCTAAAACAGTCAACCTGCCCCACGATGCCACTGAAACTGATGTCGCAAACGTCTATGATCTGGCCTTTGAACTGGGCTGCAAGGGCGTGACGATTTACCGGGACGGCAGTAAGGAAAATCAGGTCCTCTCGTTCACTCAAAAAGTTTCCAAAGAAGACGGTTTTATGACCGCCGTCAAGGAACGACCGGAGACCCTGGGAGGCTTTACCACTAAAATTAAAACCGGTTACGGCGCCCTCTATGTCACCGTAACCGAATTCGATGGGCAACCCTTCGAAGTGTTTGCCACCATCGGCAAATCGGGCAGATCCACCACTGCCAAAACAGAGGCCATCGGCCGTCTGGTTTCCCTCGCCCTGCGCTCGGGCGTAAAGGTCGACAAAATAGTCGACCAGCTGAAAGGCATCGGCGGGGAGTATCCTATTTTTCAAGACGGCGGCCTGGTATTGTCCATTCCGGATGCCATCTCCCGGGTATTGGAAAAAGCTTACCTAACCGGTAAGAACGCCAAAAAAAATCACAAAAGCCAGTATAGCCTTATGGGAGAAAAATGCCCGGAATGTGGACAAACCGTCAGCTTTGAGGAAGGCTGTATGATATGTCATTTTTGTGGTTTTAATAAGTGCGGCTAAATAATCTTTCTAATGAATCGATTTTACGGCAATTTTCGGCCGAAAGCGTTCAATACCCAATGAGATCAGAAAACCGATTCCCGCCACCGCAATGATCGATGCACCGGAGGTCAAGTCAAATACGTAAGAAAACCACAGGCCGGTTACGGTGAAAATTGCACTCAGTATGCTGGATATAATCATCATTTTAGGCAGGGAGGTCGAATATCTTTCGGCAATATACGGCGGAATCGTCAACAGCGCGATCACCAGAATTAATCCGACTACCTGGATAATCATTACAATTCCGACTGCCAGCATGACAATCATGAGGAAATACAGGCTTTTTACACGAACCCCCCTGATTTGGGCAAATTCTTCATCATAGGACAACGCCAGGTAGTCATTATAAAAATAAAAGATGATTCCAACGATCGCCAACCCGACGCAAAGCATCATCCAAATATCGGAATCGGGAACGGTCAGGAGACTGCCGAACAAATAGCTCATCAAATCGACATTATAGCCCGGCGTTAAATCCAGCAGGATAATTCCGATCGCCATTCCGATCGCCCAAATCACGCCAATGATCGTATCGGCCCGGTGTTTGGCCTTTAAGGTAATGGCCGCCATGACGACTGCCGCCATAAGGGAAAAGCCAATCGTTCCGACGATGTAATGCCAGCCGAAGAAAAAGGCCAGGCCGATGCCGCCAAAGGCTGCATGGGCGATTCCCCCCGACAGAAACACAATCCGGTTGACCACCACTAACGTCCCCATAATACCGCAAATTACACTGGCCAGCAGTCCGGCGATTAAGGCATTTTGCATGAATTCAAATTGGAGCGCCTCGATCATCGCTATTCATCCTCGTGGGTGTGCAGCACCCGATGCGGCAAGCCATGGGCAATCAACTCGACGGGACAGGTCTCATCGATTTTACAGTTATACATCATCTCGATCATTTCTCCGGTGAGTTCCGCGCGACCATGGTAATGCAGACGCTGATTGACACAGGCCACAGATTTGACATATCTGGATATTACCATCAAATCGTGACTGACGACGATGATGGTGATTTTATGATTTAATTCTTTTAAGAGCGCATAAAACTCATTCTGCCCTTTGTTGTCGATGCTGGCAGTCGGTTCATCTAAAAACAGGATGTCGGGATTTGTTACCAAGGCGCGGGCAATGAAAACCCGCTGTTTTTGACCCCCAGAAAGTTCACCGATCCGTTGCTTGCAGTATTTTTCCATCCCAACCTGTTCCAGCGCCTGCAGCGCGGCCAGGCGATCTTCTTTCGAATGCCGCGAGCGCCCTTTGCCGGGCTTCAATTTTCCCATTAAAACCACATCTGATGCGGATATCGGGAAATTCTGATTGATGTGGATATCCTGAGGCACATAGCCGATGCGGTGCGATACATCTTTTGGTGTATTGCCAAAAATTCGAATGCTGCCTGACTCCGCCTTCAGCAGACCCAGCATCAGCTTCAGCAGGGTCGTCTTGCCGCCGCCGTTGGGACCGATCATGGCCATGAAGTCACCCGATTGGATGCTTAGATTAACACCTCTGAGTACCAGTTGCCGATGTTTCATTTAGGCCCTATTTATTCAAATCCCATCATGTTTGCGAATGATTTTTCTGACAAAATATTTTCCAGTTTATCCGGATTAGGTATTACCTCAATGCAGCCTTAATTTCTCGGGCCACGTTGCGCAAATTCAAAGCCCAGTCTTCGGCCAGCGGATCGGCAAAAACGACCTGTCCATTGATGCCTTTGGCAATGACCTCAGCACTTTTGGCGGAAAATTGCGGCTGTACGAAAATGACCTTGATATGGGTTTGATTGGCAAATTCTATCAATTCCTTTAGTTGAGCCGGTTTTGGATTCTTACCTTCGATTTCTACCGGGATTTGTCGCAAGCCATAGGTGTCGGCAAAATACCCCCAGGCCGGGTGAAACACCACAAACTGCAATCCATGCTTAGCACTGAAGATATTCCTGAGGTCGGCGTCCAGTTCTGAAATCTCAGAGATGAAGGCGTTGTAATTGGCTTCATAATAGGATTGATGGGCCGGATCAATCTTTTTCAGCGTAACTAGAATCCGACGGGCCTGAATCATTACCAACGGTGGAGACAACCAGATATGAGGGTCAAGGATGCCGAGATCCCGCCGACTTTCATCCTGACCGCGCTCGTTTTTATGGTGTTGATCTGTCTTTTGATGATCTGCCTCCTTGCCGTGGTCAAAGTGGTCTGCCAGAGGGGTTTTTTGGATTCCCTGGTCTGTTTGCACGACCATCATATTCGGATTTGATGATGCGATTTTGTTCAACCAGGCGTTTTCAAACGGCACACCGATAGAGAAATAGATTTGGGTCTTGGCGATAGCTACCATCTGCCTGGGCTTAGGCTCATACGTCGCCGGATTTGCTCCGGGTTGAACCATCACCTGAATAGTCACCCGGTCTTTGCCTATTTTTTGCACAAAATACTTTTGGGGCATAATGCTGACAAATACCGCTGTCTTCCCGACTGCCGGCCCTGATGTCACCAACGTTATCGCAGCGACAATCGGCAGCCATATTATTTTGCTGTACTTCTGCATCCGGCAGACCCCATTTCAAATATCGTTGATTGGTTGATTCGTTGATTGGTTAACCAGTAAACTATTCAACAAGGTCTGAAATTACAATTATTAAAATTTTTATAGAAGGAGCAGGACCATGAACAAAAAGTATGAAAAATTAAAAAT
>CAMYLH010000115.1 GCA_947259065.1 uncultured Desulfobacterales bacterium | reverse complement strand
CGCTCGAGCGACTGGCGCGTGCGTTGAAGTGTCCGGTCATTCCCACCTGGGGCGGCCGCGGTGTGTTTCCCGAGACAGATGAACAAATGCTGATTTACGCGACGCCGGCGGCGACCGACGCGATTGCAGCAGCTGATGTGGTGCTGGCCGTCGGCACCTCGATTGGCGAAAACATCAACTACGGGCACCTGCATCACTACGAAATGGGCAATGTCGACCGCAAATGGATCTCGATCGAGCGCGATGCCGCGGCGATTGGTGTCAACCGCTCGATCGATCTTCCGCTGATCGGTGATTTGCGCGACGTCGTACCGCAGCTGACTGCTGCTCTGGAAAAGCGAAGCCTGAAACCGCACCCAAAACTCAAAGCGTGGCGAGAGCAGATGACGGCGGCACGCCGCGGACTGCTGGAGAGTGCACCTGAGACCAAACCCATTCATCCCGGCCGTTTGATGGTGGAAGCGCGCAAAGCGATTCCGAATGAGGCGGTGATCGTACGCGACGGCGGCAATACAACATTGTGGGAACTGACATACTTTGAGCAACGCTCGCACGATTACCTCTGGACCTCCAAATTCGGCCATCTCGGGACCGGACTCCCTTACGCAATCGGAGCCAAGCTGGCAGTCGGCGATCGACCGGTGGCGCTGATTACCGGTGACTCGGCATTTATGTTTCATGTAACGGAAATCGAAACGGCGGTGCGCCACAACCTGCCGGTCGTGGTCATCGTGAATTACGACCGCAAATGGGGTATGGAAGTCCCTGGGATGTCGGAGACGCTCAAGCGCGAGATCGCCATCGAACAGTCATTCGTGCGCATGGACAAAATGGCCGAGGCCATGGGCGGGCATGGCGAATTCGTTGAAGAAACCAAGGATATCGCCCCTGCTGTTGAGCGCGCTTTTGCCAGTGGCAAACCGGCAGTCGTGCAGGTCGTTGCGGATGAACGGGTCAACAACAGTGAGATGCCGAACTGGAAGGAATTTACCCGCTGGTACGGGGATGACGGCGCCTATCGGTAGGAAATTTAAAAAAAGGAGAGATCGATGAAATTCAGTAAGAAGGATTTAATAAAACTTTACACAAATCTCGTGCGAACGCGAGCATTTGATGAGCTTTTTACCCGGCGATTGGGTCAGGGCAAGTTGCTGGGCTTTTACCACTCGTCCTTGGGTGGTGAAGCGCCGGGGGTCGGCGGGTGCTCGTTTTTGCGAAAAGACGATGTCATTTTTCCCCATCACCGCGGGCATGGGATACCGCACATGATCGGTAAGGGAATCGACATCAAATATTTTTTGGCAGAACACACCGGTAAAGTTACCGGCGGATGTGGCGGTATGTCTACCTTCCATTGTTTTGATTCCGATAACGGGCTGTACGGTTATTCCGGGTTGATTGGATCGAGTTTTCCGCTGTCAGCGGGCTATGGACTGGCGGCCAAAAGAAACGGCAGGGAACAAGTCGTTGTGTGCTTTTTCGGCGACGGTGGGTCCAATCGCGGCACACTGCACGAAGCGTTTCTGATGGCCAGCACCTGGAAGCTGCCGATCACGTGGGTGTGCGAAAACAACGGGTTGTCTCAATTCGTCCCATTCGAGCAATCATATCCGGTCAATGACATTGCCGACCTGGCCCAAGGGTACGGCATGCCGGGTATTGTGGTGGACGGCCAGGATGTGATCGCAGTGGCCGAAGCGGTGACGGCGGCGGTTGATCGGGCTCGTAAAGGTAAAGGACCATCGCTGATCGAATGCAAAACCAGCCGCTTTTGCCCTCATTTTGTCAGTGCACCGGACATGTGCGGATGTGAGATACGTTCCGATGAAGAGATCGAGGAGCTAAAGAAGCAGGACCCCATCGTGATCTGTCACAAGAAACTGATGGCCCGCAAGATCCTCACGAAAAAAACGATTGAAAAAATTGACGCTGAGGTTGCCGCCGAACTCGAAGCCGCCGAAAAGTTTGCCGACGAGAGTCCGCCCCCGGAACCTTCAATATTCGATGACTTGCTTTATGCCAATTGACCACTAATCGGGAGATACAGAATGAAAGAAATGACATATATTCGAGCCATTCGTGAAGCTTTGATCGAAGAAATGGATAAAGACGATAAAGTATTCATGCTCGGAGAGAACATTCGAGGGTGCGCCTTCGAGCACACCTCGGGTCTGGTGGACAAGTTCGGACTTGATCGTATTCTTGACACGCCGTTATCGGAGACGGCCATTGCCGGTGCCGGCATCGGATCGGCTATCATGGGCTACCGGCCGGTGGTGGATTTTATGTTCGCCGATTTCATGTACGTGGCGTCCGATGAGATATTGCTCAAATCCGCCCAATGGCGTTTCATGCAGGGCGGCAAGGTGCAGGTGCCGGTGGTCTTTTTAGCCGCGGCGGGCGGATATCAGATGAACGCCAACGAACATTCCCGTATCCAGACATCGCTGTTTTTACACCACCCCGGTTTGAAGGTCGTTGTCCCCGCAACGCCGTACGATGCCAAGGGTCTGTTGAAAACCGCCATACGAGACAATAACCCGGTGGTCTTCCTCTGGCATAAAATGCTGATGACGGACACCGGTGAGGTGCCGGAGGAGGAATATAGCATTCCCCTCGGAGAAGCCGACATCAAAAGAGAAGGAACCGATATTACCGTCGTCGCCAATTCCTATATGACCCACCTTGCTTTGCAGGCAGCAGAAGAACTGGAGGGCCGGATAGGCGTAGAAGTCGTCGATCTTCGATCCCTGGAGCCGCTGGATTTGGACACGGTGCTCAGATCGCTTGAAAAGACCGAGCGGCTGGTGGTCGTGGATGAAGACACCGAGCGCTGCGGGTTTGCGGGCGAATTGTGTGCCCAGGTTATCGATCAAGGCTTTGACCTGCTGGATGCGCCCATCAAGCGCGTTTGCGCCCGCAACTATCCGATTCCCGGCGGTTACATGGAAGAGCATGTACTGCCTAATACGGAAAAAATTAAGGCGGCTATTGAAGAGGTCATGGCGTGACTATAGGACAGAATTCTTGAAGTCGGGAAAAGAACATGTTTCACGCAATGGCGCAACGCCGCTACGAGGCCAAAAAAAATAGATTTAACTTTTTTTCGTTGCGTTCTTTGCGGCGTCGCATGAGGCAAAAAAATACCGTTCGTTTACTTTCGGATAAAAAGAGGAGTAGAGCAATGGCGGAAGAAATTTTAATGCCCAAGCTTGCAATGGCGATGAAGCAGGGTAAAGTGATTGAATGGAAGGCTGGGGAAGGCCAGCGGATTGAAAAGGGGCAGATCGTTATGGTCATCGAAACTGAAAAGGTGACCTACGAATGCGAAGCACCGGCATCCGGGTTCCTTCACATTATTGCGGAGCTCGACAAGGCGATCCCGGTCAATGACGCAGTGGCCTTACTGGCGGAGACTGAAGCGGAGTTGGCCGAGCTGCAGGCCGCACAGCCGGCACCGGTCGAAGCGGCGGCCAAAGCCGCACCCGAGGAAGCCGTTGCTGCAACCGCGGCATCCACCCCCGGTCCGGTGAAAAAAGGCAAGGTCAGGATTTCGCCTGCAGCCAAAAAGATGGCCGTAACACACAACCTTGATTTCATCAAGGTGACCGGTAGTGGGCCCGGCGGCCGAATCGTTAAAAAGGATATCATTCAAGCTTTGGAAACCGGTCTGCCCGAAGCTGCGCCGCCGGCGGAAGTGGAACGCTATGAAGGCAAAAAGGTGAAAAAAACCATTGCGCTGCGGGGCATGCGGCAGGCGATTGCCGAGCACATGGTCCATAGTCTGAGCGTAGCGGCACAGCTGACCCTAAGCGGTGAAATCGATATGACCGAAATGATCAAACTCAGAAAATCGCTGTTGCAAAAAGAAGAAATAGTCGGTCTGCGCATCAGTTACACCGATCTATTGGTATATGCCTTGACCAAGGCCGTCAAACTTGTGCCCATCGTCAATTCTTCTGTGGTCGACAATGAAATCAAGATCTGGGAGGATATCAACATCGCCGTGGCCGTATCACTCGAAGTTGACGAGGCGGAGAGCGGCCTGATCGTTCCGGTGGTCAAGGATGCCGGCAACAAGTCACTGTTGGAGATCAGCCGCAGTATCAAGGATCTGGCCGGCCGGGCCCGCAACGGACAACTCACTGCCGATGACATGGCGGACGGGACGTTGACGCTATCCAATACCGGAGTTTTTGCCCCGGGCTGGACCGTATCGACCCCGATCATCAATCAACCCCAGTCGGTGATTGTATTAACCGGAGGTATCTTTGAAAAACCAATGGCCGTGAATGGAGAGGTTGTGGTTCGGCCGATGATGACCACCAGCATCACCTTCGATCACCGGGTGATGGACGGTGCACCCATCCACACATTTCTATCTAAATTCAAGGCCTTCATCGAACAACCGGAATTGCTGCATCTGTAAAAAAATAAAGACCAAGGTTGAGCGGTTCAGAGTTCAACGTTCCGGGTTAAACACTCTGATCAGCTTCTACTCAGGAAATATGGCCCGCAGGTGTTTGTAATGCCTTTTCATCCAATAAGTGAAGTCAGATAATACGGATTTTGATCAATACAGCAAATGATTACAATTCGTTGTAACCTCTGAACGTTGAACCCTGAACTGGGAACCATTCAAGTAAGGAGAAAATAAAATGTACGATGTTATTGTGATCGGTTGTGGTCCGGGCGGGTATGCGGCCGCCATTCGAACCTCTCAGCTGGGAGGAAAAGTCGCCGTCGTGGAAGCCGGCGATATCGGCGGAACCTGCGTTAGCCGGGGCTGTATTCCATCCAAGGTGTGGTTAAAAGCCACCGCTATTCTCGGCATGATTCGGCGAAGTGAAGAATTCGGCATCAAAGCCTCAAGCGGCGAAATTGATTTTAAGGCGATCGTGGAACGCAAAAATACGGTTGCCGGCGAAATCCGAATGGGAATGGAAGCCCTGCTGCAGAACAATAAAGTCGATCTATTAAGAGGCCGGGCCGTACTGAAGAATGCCCGCGAAATTACCATCGACGGAAAGCCCAGTGAAACCAAAAATATAATTCTGGCCACCGGCAGCTCGCTGGACATACCGGATATTCCCGGCCTTCGGGATGCTATCATGACCACCGATGACGCCTTGGATATGACCAGAGCGCCGTTCGCCGTGCTGGTCTGGGGCGAAGCCGGAGCGCTGGAAGTGGAGATGGCAGCCCTGTTAAATGGGCTGGGCAGCAAGGTCTTTCTTGTCACGCCATCCCCACGGATACTTCCCATGGAAGATCATGACACCAGTCAACGGCTGGCCCAGGCCTTCCGCGAGCAGGGCATCCAGGTCATAACCCGTTCGAATCTGGAGGCTGTAAAAAAATCAAAAAAGCGATTTGAAGCCATGATATCGGGGCGCAAAGAGCAAACACTGGAAATAGAGAAGGTCCTGATTGCCGCGCGCAAACCGAATCTGGACGGCCTGGGATTAAAACAGGTCGGTGTCCGTCAAAACGAAGACGGCAGTGTCCAGGTGGATGAAAAGCTGCAGACCTCGGTCAAGGGCATTTTTGCCATCGGCGATATCACCGGAGGCTGGATGAACAGTCACGCGGCTTCGTCCATGGGGGTTACAGCTGCCGAGAATGCCATGGGTCAGACCAATGAGTTTCCTTTTCACCTGATCCCGCGGGTCCTTTGGACGACGCCTCAGGTGGGTGCCGTCGGAATGACCGAGGAAGAAGCCGAAAAAAAAGGATTTGATGTCGACATCGGTGACTTTCCCTATCCCATTAACGGGCTTGCCATGAGCTACGGCGAGGTGGACGGTTCGGTGAAGGTTGTCTCGGATGCCGCAACAGAGGAAATCTTGGGAATCCACATTGTGGGTGCCAATGCCACCGAATTGGTGGGAGAGGCGGTGATGGCCTTGCAGTTGGAGTGTACCACGGATGAACTGGCCCATACCATTCGTCCGCATCCGACCTTTTCGGAAGGTATGATGGATGCCGGGCGTGATTCGGCCGGCTGGGCGTTGTATCTGCCCAGGAAGTAGTCATTAATACGGCAGTGATTGGTCAAATATGGAATGGACTCGTTTATATTTCCTTATTATTGGACAGGATCTACAGGATTTACTGGATCTCATATATTTTGTTTCCTAATGAAACAAAGTATTGCCATAGCCTTCGGTAAAAAAATATCCTGACAATCCTGTCTATCCTGTCTGAAATTAAAAAAATAGGAGGTATACTCATGTTTTCACTTAAAAACAAAACCGCATTTATAACCGGTGGCGCTGAAGGTATCGGGCTGGGTATTGCAAAGCGTTACATCGAAGCCGGCGCTAAAGTCGTCATTGCAGATATTGCTGATGGTATAAAGACCGCTGAGAATATCGGAGCAACGTACCTTATACTGGACGTTACCGATGAAGAGCAAATCAAAACAACGCTGGGAAAAGCGGTTCAGAACATCGGCAAGCTGGA